>JAZRGR010000077.1:0-15855 GCA_045644345.1 Faecousia sp.
AGTTTTTCAAACCGAAAAGTTGGGACAATAGATTCGCTGAGTGCCGGAGGCTATTTATTCAGAGTTTCCCTAGTATCATACGAGTTTCTACGCCCTGAAGGGCTATAAAAAGTAGCCTTTTTGCGAATGTCTACTTTTTAAAGAAACTCAGTATAAAATTATTCGTTCTTGAGGGACTTGGCATATTCGGAAGGGGAAATGCCGAAATTCTCTTTGAATTGTCTGGAGAAATGGTGGATCGTGGAATACTTTAAGGCAGCGGCGATCTGGGAGAAATTCATCTTGCCCTCGCGAATCAAGCTCTTGCTCTCGTCTAACTTGACCATGCGGATGTACTCACCGGGAGAAATGTTCATCTGCCGACGGAAGAGGGCGGTCAAATGGGAAGCACTGACACCGGTCTCTTTGGCTACAAGCTCTACGGACAGACGGTCATAGACGTGATCTGCAATGTATTGCAGTGTGCGACCGACGATGGAACTCTCATTACGCAGGGCAGTGGGGGTCTTGAGGCGCTTGCGCCGCTTGTTGGTATCTCGCAGGATGGACAGAAGTAGGAGCTTGAGGTTGGAGCGGATCACATCGTTGCTATAAGCGTCCTTGATATCGGGCTCCTGGATAAGCTGCTTGAGATAGGCGGCTTCTGTAGAAGACAGGTCAATAACACGGTCGCCTAAGGGCAACTCCAAATCTGTGCGCAGATCAAAGGCGACGGTCAAGAAGTGAGCTGTTTCGTTGAGATCGGTATATTGCATATGCCACTGATCAGGCAGGAAGATCATCATCTGTCCCTGCTTAAGGGAGTAGCCGGTACCGTCTACGACACAGTGGAGATGTCCTCGATCCACATATGTGAGCTCGTAGGCTGAGTGCCGTTCCCCTTTGAAAAAGAAGCCACTCTCAACCACGCGGTAGAACAGGGTGTAGATCTCATCCAGGTGCAAACGAGATGTGATCTTAAGATCTCCTATATCTCGGCAGGGATCTAATTGCTCGGGCTCTGCATCTGTGGGGTATGCCATGCGGACAGAGCACTCCTGCTGATAGGGGAGCAATGCGAATTCGGTGCCGGCAGGCAAGCATACAGGCTTGTCCAAATAAAAGGCGATCCGTTCTCCGTTCTTGCGGAGGATCAGTACGGTCATTCCTGTATCGAATTCCAAGTAGGTCTCTCCTGCAGTACGGTAATACTGTGCATTATCGGAAAAAAAGGAACGAACAACCTGCAGCCAATGTGCGTCCGGACACAGAGTCTGCCCGGAAGGACTGTCCCGTAGAATTTTTCCGTATGGAGTAAAAAGCTGTTTATTCAGATTCTCAATCAACACGGATCCCTCCTTTGCTTTTTTACCTGCTATATCATAACAGAAAAATATCTGTTACGCAAGAATTTTTATTGAAAAAACGTTGACAATCGGGAAGAAAATGGTTACGATTAACATGATACAAAACCCAGGAGGACTTACCTATGGATACGATTTATGTTACCGGTCACAGAAATCCCGATACGGATTCCATCGTCTCTGCTATGGCATATGCTGCGCTGCGGAATGCTCTGGGCGAGGGACAGTACCGCGCTGCCCGTATCGGTCACATCAGCGATGAGACACAGATGGTATTGGAGCACTTCGGTTTTACTCCTCCCGAGTGGATCAAGACGGTTCGGACTCAGGTACGGGATCTTGCGTATGATACGCCCCCGGCACTGTCGTCTGCGGTGGCTGTTAGCCGTGCATGGTCGATCTTAACTTCGGACCGATCTATCCCTGCAATTCCGGTTACCAATGAAGACGGAACCCTTTACGGTCTGCTTTCCTCCGGTGATATTGCGGCATACGATATGAGGTCCATTGAATATCCCTATGTAGAGGAGATCCCTGTATTTAATCTGCTCAGCGTTTTAGAGGGAAGGATCCTAAATGAGGCAGGGAATTTGGTTGATACAATTTCCGGCGAGGTGACGATAGCAATCCCTCAGAGCTGTGAGAACCTGCTGTTTAAGAAGAAAAACAGCATTGTTGTCTGTGGCGATCAGCCGGATATGATCCGCAGAGCACTGGATATGAATGTAAGCTGCGTGATTGTCTGCCAAGCGGAACTGTCCGAGGAGCTGCGGAATTATCCTACGGATAGCTGCATTATCTCTACACCCTTTGAGGCTTATAGGGCGGTGCGACTGATCTACCAGGCTATCCCTGTTGCCCGTATTTGCAGGACGGATCATTTGGAGTGTTTCCATTTAGAGGATTATGTGGACGATGTCCGTGAAGGTATGCTCCAGAGCCGCTATCGCTGTTATCCCATCCTGGATGAAGAGGAACGTGTAGTAGGTACCTTGTCACGGTATCATTTGATTCGTCCCCGTCGGAAGCGTGTAGTCCTGGTGGACCACAATGAGGCGGCACAGTCTGTTCCCGGTCTGGACCAGGCAGAGATCCTGGAGATCATCGACCACCATAGGCTGGCAGATATCCAGACCGGCAATCCCATTTATTTCCGCAATGAGCCTGTAGGAAGCACGACGACGATTATAGCGGGGATGTATCAGGAACGAGGTCTCATGCCTTCGGAGAAGCTGGCAGGGATCATGGCAGCGGCTATCGTCTCCGATACGGTTATGTTCAAGTCCCCCACCTGTACCCGTCGCGATCGGAATATGGCAGAACGGATGGCGCGCATTGCCAATGTGTCGTTGGATGAGTTAGGACAGCGGATCTTCTCTGCATCATGGTCTGATGACAAGACAGCCAAGGAATTGCTGTTCTCGGACTTTAAGGAGTTCCATATTGCGGAGCATAGCTTAGGAGTGGGACAGATTACCTGTGTCAATTCCGACCATATTCTCCGCCGCAAGGACGAGTTTATTGAGGAAATGAAGGAAGCGGTCCGTCGGAAGAAGTACGACATGGTTCTTCTGATGCTGACAGACGTACTGCTGGAAGGTACGCAGCTCCTGTATTTGGGTGACGAGGAGGATATCCGTACCGCTTTTTCTCAGGATGCCAAGAATCACAGTGTATTTCTGCCCAAGGTCATGTCCCGTAAGAAACAGATCATCCCCGCCCTCTCCGCTATGTGGGGCTAATCAATATGATACCAAAGGACGGCTCTGTGGATTTCCGCAGAGCCGTCCTCCGCCTTTTGCCCGAGTCACGGAACGGAAAAATCCCGATTTAGGCTATCACTTTTAGTAAGCATAGCACAAGATATAGCATTACCAACAAAAAATATCTGCGCCCCTACAAATCATAATCGATAACAGCTCTATAAATCGGCATTTGGGGCTTGGCAGGGAAGACGCAGAGAAAAATTATGACATTTCTGTGAAAAGTGGGTTTGGGATATAGCTATTTGTTGGAGTTTGTGGTATAATAAAGTGAAGTATACCATAATGACGACCTTACTGCTGAATGAGGAGTTGAGATATTTTGGAATTATTATGTCCCGCCGGTTCCTTTGAAGCCATGCGTGCTGCTGTGTGTAACGGGGCTGATGCGGTTTATTTGGGAGTAGAGAGCTTCAATGCTCGTCGCGGTGCTCGGAATTTTACGCTCCAGGAGCTACCTGAGGCAGTTGCGTATTGCCATATCCGTGGTGTTAAGGTTCACTTGACCTTGAACACTCTGGTAGGTGACAGAGAGTTTATTTCTGCGGCAGATACGGTTGCTGCAGCTGCCAGAGCAGGGGTGGATGCGTTCATTGTTCAGGATCTGGGTATGGTGGCTCTGTGTAAGGAGATCGCACCCAGCGTGCCTGTTCATGCATCTACACAGATGAGCATTCATTCTCTGGAGGGGGTCAAGCAGGCCGCATCCTTAGGCATCAGCCGTGTGGTTCTTGCCCGTGAGCTTTCCGCCCAGGATATTCTGACTATTTGCCGCCAATCTCCTGTGGAGATCGAGGTTTTTGTTCATGGTGCATTATGTATGTGTTATTCCGGTCAGTGCTATATGTCAGCGATCTTTGGGGGGCGGAGCGGTAATCGGGGGCAGTGTGCCCAGCCCTGTCGTCTTCCCTACGGTTATGATCGGTTTGAGAGCAAGTATCCTCTGAGTCTTAAGGATAATTGCTTGATCGAATACTTAGAGGAGCTGGATCGGGCCGGTGTTGCCAGTTTAAAGATCGAGGGTCGCATGAAACGGGCAGAATATGTCGCCACTGCCACCCGGATCTATCGCGAAGCTCTGAATCAAGGGCGTATCGGTGCAGAGGAGAAGCAAGCTCTCCGTACCGCTTTCTCCCGTCAAGGCTTTACCCAGGGATATTATAACCGACGAATTGGGCCTGAGATGTTCGGCACCCGTATACCGGAGCGGGAGGATAAGACCTTCCTGCAGGCGGCACGGGCTACCTATGAGAACGTGGAGATGCAACGTGTGCCTGTAGAATTCTATGCTATTGTCCGTGAGGGTGAGGCCGTCCAGATTGCCGTTAAGGATGCAGACGGACATATGTGCCAGGCGCGGGGAGCCTTTCCCGACAGAGCAGAGCATCGTGAGTTGACGCAGGAAGAATTGGAGAGTCGTCTGTGCAAGACGGGAGGAACTCCTTATTATTGTCAGAGAGTGCAGTGCAAGCTGGACCGTGGACTTTCTGTTTCCGCTAAGGATCTTAACTACCTCCGCAGGGATGTGCTGTCCCAGCTATCTGCACTTCGGGGCAGGGTAGAGAAGCCGGAATTAGGCAAGTTCTCGCCACCGCGTCGATTCCCGGGTAACGGAGCTTCTCCCAAGCTCACTGTCAGCGTCCTTCGGACCGAGCAGATCACTAAGCGGATGCGGCAGATGCCCATTTCTCTGCTCTATGCTCCTATTCATGAGATCGTGGCGCATGGGGATTTCTATCAGAAGCTGAATAAGAACATTCCTGTAGGTGCGATCCTGCCCCGTGTAGTCAAGGACTCGGAACAGGCGGATCTGGAGAGTCAGCTCCGGTCCCTGATGACCTTTGGTATCAAGGATGTGCTGATCGGCAATCTGGGACAGCTTGCTATGGTAAAGGATCGGGGCTTTACTGCCATAGGGGACTTCGGTATCAATATTTATAATTCTATGTCGGTGCTGGTGGCTAAGGTTTTGGGATTTGATTCCCTAACAGCATCCTTTGAAATGACCACACCCCAAATCAGGGATCTGGCTAAGGCTGTTCCCATGGAGATGATCATCTACGGCAGATTGCCCTTGATGCTGACGGAGAACTGCCTGATCCGCAATCGGACGGGAGTCTGTGCCTGCCAGCATGGCAATGTCAAGCTAATAGACCGCAAGGGTGAGGAGCTCCGTGTGGTACGGGATGGGAATACCTGCCGCAGTGTGATCCTAAACGGCAAGAAGCTCTACCTCTTGGATCGCAAGCAGGATCTGGGCAAGCTGGGCTTGTGGGCACTGCGGTTATCCTTCACCACGGAGAATGCGGTGGAGGTAGACGGAGTCCTTGCTGCATGGCAGGGCGAAGCCCTCTTTGATCCCGGCAGTTGTACCAGAGGATTATATTCCCGAGGAGTAGAATAAACAGAACGAAAGGAGTTCGATATTATGGGTATTGTTTTAGCATCCGCTTCTCCCAGACGGAAGGAGCTGTTGGAACGTATGGGCTTGGATTTTACGGTTCGTGTTACCGAGATAGACGAGACCATGGATCCCTTTGCCCATCCTGCCGATGAGGTAGCCCGTGTAGCTGCCCTTAAGGCCAAGTCTGTATATCCCATGTGCCATGACGGGGATCTGATCATTGGTGCGGATACCATTGTTGTTTGCGATTCTCTGGTTATGGGCAAGCCTCGATCTGAGGCAGAGGCGTTCTCCATGCTTCGCCGACTGTCCGGACGGGAGCATCAGGTCATGACCGGGCTGAGTGTATTGACGGATTCCTACGAGGAGACGGTTACAGTGACTACCACTCTGCGTATGCGCCCCCTGTCTGACGAGGAGATCCATGCCTACATTGCGACGGGAGAGCCTATGGACAAAGCAGGGGCTTACGCCATCCAGGGGATGGCAGCCATGTTTGTGGTGGGTCTGGACGGAGATTACTACAATGTAATGGGTCTTCCTGTGTGTACTCTGGCCATGATCCTGCGGAAATGCGGCATTAAGCTGCTGGATTGTTGAGGTGACCGATTTGAGAAAAGGGATGTCCCCCCGAACAAAACTGATCCTGGTTCTTGCGGTGGTCGTTTCGGCACTGTTTGCCATTGCTTCTGCACTGTTTGGCACGACCTTTCTCCACAAGGCAGTGCAGGGATTTCTGACCCCCTTTAGGAGTGGTGTAACAGCCATTTCTGCTCAGATAGAGCGGTACTATAACTATGTATTTACCTACGAGTCCCTCGAAGCGGAGAATGCTTATCTGCAGAGCAAGATCTCTCAAATGGAGGAGGAAATGCGCAATGCGGATGCTCTGGAGCGTGAGAATAAGCGACTCAAGGAGTTGCTGAACTTACAGGAGGAGCATATTGACTATCGCACGGATGCGGCATATATCGTAGCTTGGGACTCCTCCGGCTGGAAGAGCACCTTCTCCATCAACAAGGGCACCAATGCCGAGCTTGAGGTGGGTATGATCGCAGTGACTGAGCTGGGGCAGGTCGTAGGTATCATTACGGATGCAGGGCCCAATTGGGCTACGGTTACTACCATTCTGGATACCTCTATAGGGATCAGTGCCTCTGTTGCTTCCTCCGGCTATACGGGAGTAGTACAGGGCTCTATGAATCAATCCGATAAGGGCGACCTGCGTATGAGCTACCTGCCCAGTAATGCAATTCTGCGGAATAACGACCAGGTAGTTACCACCGGCTCCACGGTGTATCCCAAGGATCTGATCCTGGGCTATATTGTCAATGCGGGCTATGACGAGACCGGCGTTTCCAAATTTGCATCACTGACTCCTGCGGCAGATTTTGAGTCTCTGGAGCAGGTGTTTATCATTACCCAATTCCAGAGTAATTAAAGGAGGAAGGATCCTTTGTTAGGAAGATTCTATATTACTCCGGCACAGTGGAGACATATTTTCCGATGGGTCCTGTACAGCTTGCTGCTCTTGGGGACCATACTGCTACAGACAGTCCTCTTGGGTAAGAACGGCGTTTTCGGCAGTCACCCGGATCTGGTCGCTGTGGTCATTATTTGCGTGGCGGTGGCAGAGGGACCTGAGCGTGGGGGTATGTTCGCCCTGATCGCATCTACCTTCTGGGCATTGTCCGGTATCGAGCGCGGTGCCATACAGATAGCATGCCTTACGGTGATGCCTGTTACGAGCAGCTACCTGAGCCGCAAGCTTCTATCTGCACCCTATTTGACCTCTCTGGTTACCTGCGGAGGGACGCTGTTGGTGGCACAGACCCTCAGCTTCCTGCTAAAGCAGTTTTATGAAGATGTCCCCGGCATTTTGTACATGACCCGCTTGCTCCCCGGCATACTGGTCGCATTGCTGTTCCAGCCCTTGATCTACTGGCTGGTCAAGTCCATCGGAAAGATCGGAGATCCTTATGAGGCAACATAAATATTCTATACGCACGGGCTTTTTGGTCCTTCTTATTGTGCTGATATTTGGTAGCTATATTTTTAGACTCTATAACATCCAGGTGACTGAGGCACGGGCTGAAGGTGCCGAGGAAGAAGGCACCTTCACCTACGTCACTCGTGTCACAGCGGCACGGGGAGAGATCATTGATCGCAACGGCAATGTGTTGGTAGGCAACCGAGCATCCTTCAACCTGGTGCTGATCAACGAGGCCCTGTTCAATTCCAAGGGCTATAACGAATCCCTTCGGAGATTGACCAATTTGGCACATGAATTAGGTTTGAAGGTCACGGATCATCTCCCTGTTACTATGCAGAAGCCTTATGAATATACCAAGGACGAGATGTCCGGTACTTGGAATAGCCATTTTAAGACATTTCTCCACTCCCGTGATTGGGATGCAGATATTTCTGCTCCCCAGCTGATCCGCCGCCTTCGCGACACCTACGGCATCCCCGAGGATTGGACAGAGGAGGAGATCCGCCGCGTGATCTCTGTCCGTTATGAGCTTTCCCTGCGCACCTGCACCAACCTGCCTACCTATGTGTTTATGGAGGACGTAGATGCAGATTCTCTGGCAGCTCTTAACGACTTAAACATTCCCGGCTTAAATGTAGAGACCTCTACTGTGCGGGAGTATCATACGGATTATGCTGCCCACATTCTGGGCAGAATCGGCCAGATGAATCCGGAGGAGTATGCCTACTACAAGGACTTCGGTTACGATATGGATGCTTATGTGGGCAAAGAGGGACTGGAGCAGGCGTTTGAGCTGGAGCTCCACGGCACCGACGGGTTAAGAGAGACCAAGATGGCAGCTGATGGCTCTGTGATAGAGGAGTACTATATCAAGGAGCCTGTTGCAGGTAATCATGTAGAGCTGTCTATTGACATCAACCTCCAGCGAATCGCAGAGGAGGAAATGGCACGCTTGGTAAAGGACCTGAATGAAAATGGTCTAAACCAGTCCAATATGGGCAAGGATGCAGAAGCCGGTGCCGTTGTGGCAATGGAGATCAAGACGGGCAAAGTTCTGGTTTGCTCCAGCTATCCAACCTATAATCTGTCTACCTTCTATGAGGATTATAATGAGCTGAAGGATCAGCATCCTGCACCGTACTTTAACCGTGCTCTTAATGCAACCTATCCCCCCGGTTCGATCTTCAAGATGGTCACTACCGTAGCGGGTATCGATACCGGAAGTATTACTGCAGATACCCAGATCGTGGACAAAGGTGTTTACACCCGGTTTGCAGACTCCGGCTATTTCCCCCGATGCCTCTTATGGACCAGTCGGGAGATGACCCACGGCGCTATTGATGTAAAGCAAGCACTGGCGGTTTCCTGTAACTACTATTTCTATGAAGTCGGCTGGCTTGCCGGTATCGATGTCATTGACAGGATAGCAGCGACCCTCGGACTGGGTGAATATACCGGTGTAGAAGTTACGGAATACAAGGGCAGACGGGCTAACCCCGATACAAAGGAAGAAAATTACGACGGCTATGACAGCCAGTGGTACGGAGCTGACACAGTCTCTGCGGCCATCGGTCAGTCGGAGCACCGCTTTACGCCTATGCAGATGTGCAATTATATTTCCGCTCTTGCCAATAAGGGAGTCCGGTACAGGGCGACCTTCCTCAGCCGTGTGATCTCAGCGGACTATCAGAGTCTGATCCGTGAGAACGAGCCGGAGATCGTGGCTCGATTGGATATGTCTGACGAGGCATACAAGGCATGTATCGATGGTATGAGCCTTGCTGCCAATTGGAGTATGGGCACATCCTACAACCTGTTCTATAACTACCCTGTTCAGGTCTGTGCCAAGACCGGTACTGCTGAGCATGGTTCCGGCGGTTCGGACAATGCGTCCTTCGTGATCTTTGCCCCTGCGGATGATCCCCAGATCGCAATTTCCGTCTATTTGGAAAAGGGTGGTCAGGGCGGTAATCTGGGCAAGATCGCCAAGAGTATTTTGGATAGCTATTTTTCTGAAACCGGTTCAGTAGACACTGTGCCCGGGGAGAACCTGGTGGGCTAAGCCTGCACAAACCGATGTTTTTTTCGATGCTCTGTCAATGAGGGAAACTGCCGAGAGACAGTTTCCCTCGTGATTTTTATCAATAAATTTCAAAAAAAGACTTGACAAAACGCAATTCCTATGTTAAACTTGTCTGGCTGATGAAAGACTCCGTATATGCGGGTGTAGTACAACGGCCAGTACAACAGCCTTCCAAGCTGTGGACGTGGGTTCGACTCCCATCACCCGCTCCATGATATGCGCCGGTAGCTCATCCGGATAGAGCAACTGCCTTCTAAGCAGTAGGTGGGGGGTTCGAGTCCCTTCCGGCGTACCAGACGCAGTGCGTCAGAACTTCAGCAGGGAATAATATGGTGGGTGTAGCGTAGTTGGTTAACGCGTCAGATTGTGGCTCTGAAGATCGAGGGTTCGAGTCCCTTCACTCACCCCATTTTCCCATCTTGGGACCCCTATATTGGGATGTCGCCAAGCGGTAAGGCACCAGACTTTGACTCTGGCACTCGTAGGTTCGAATCCTGCCATCCCAGCCATGCAAGTGTGTCGGAGCAAAGCTCTCTTTGCTCCGATTCTTTTTTATGCAAAGCTCTCTTTGCGACCATTCTTTTTTATGCAAAGCTCTCTTTGCGACCATTCTTTTTTATGCAGAGCGCACCGCATAGACCTTTTCATACAATATGACCCGCTAGCTCAGCAGGCAGAGCAATTGCCTTTTAAGCAATGGGTCTGGAGTTCGAATCTCCAGCGGGTCACCAGAAAAGAAAACAACATTTGTCCGATAGACAAATGGTGTTTTTCTTTTCAACAAAATAAATCCCTGACGGAATTTGTGAAAAGTGCTTTGCGCGTGAAGTATTGCTTCGCAATGTGATACTACTATTCAATTTAGCGTAAGGGATCCATTGCTTTGCTGAGGTTAGAGACGGCTATATTTCGTGCTGGGAGCCGGTGGGGTTGACGATACTGTAGCCCACATTCACAAGGTGGTCAGCTACACGCTCCAAGCCTGCCACAAGGGAGGAATAGTACGGGCTCACGTCTACGGTACATTTGCCCTCGGCAAGTCGTGCGAAATGGGCAGCAGTCAACTCCTTTTTCATGCGGTCAACGGTTTCTTCCAGTGCTGTCAGCTTAGGCAGGCTTTCCCTGTGGACATTCTCGAAGGCATCCTTGGACAGACAGAACATTTCCATTACTGTGCTCTTCATGGCGCGGACGTCTTCGGCACCTTTTTCGGAGAAGAAGAGCTTGCGGTTGCGCATTTCCACACCGATTTCGTGAAAGTTTTCTGCGTGGTCGCCGATACGCTCCAGGTCGTTCAGAACATGGAAATAAGAGCCGATGGTCTGCTCATCCCTCTCATCTACATCCGAGGACAGCTTTATGAGATATTTGGTCAGTGCGCTATTGGTGAAATCGATGATCTCTTCATTCTGCTGCACCCGTTGGCTATACTCTACAGAGCCGGTGTCCATAGATGCGAAGGCAAGGGTCATATTTGTCTCTACCAGCTCGATCATATAGTCCATTTCTTTCTTGACCTGTGACAGAGCGATGGTGGGAGTAGAGAGCAATCTGTCATCCACATATCGCAGGGAAAGTGTATCCTTATATTCCTTCCGCTCCTTTATCACGGTACAGGAATATTCCACAAGCTGCTTGACAAAGGGCAGGAGCATGACAGTGGTCGTTACGTTAAAGATCACGTGGAATGCCGATACCCGCATTTGCAGGGACATGGGGTCATTCCCGGGGAACAGAGCTACCAGGAGATTGATGGCAGGCTCCTTGAAGATCCATATAAGAGCAGAGAACAATACAGTCCCTATGACATTAAAGGTAAAATGGATCAAGGCAACACGTTTGGAATTGGCATTGGCACCTACCGAGGCTAACAGTGCGGTAACACAGGTGCCGATGTTTGCACCTAATACAATAAAGAGGGCAAGATCCAGAGGAAGGATCTCTGCACCTACCATAGTGATGACAACGCCCGTTGCCGCAGAGGAGCTCTGGATCAAGGCGGTGAAAATAACGCCGATCAGGATCAAGAGCAGGGGGAAATCGATCTTTGCGAAGATGTCCGTAAACATATTCTCTACCAGGGGATTTCCGAAAGCCTGTTCGCTGCTCATGACATTCAAGCCTACAAAGATCAATCCCAATCCACTGCAGAGCAAACCTGCTAACTTGACCTTTTCACTCTTGAAGAAGCCCATCATGACACCTGCAAATGCCAGCAAATACATGAGCATATTGAAATAATCGTTCTTTAGGGAAACCAATATGCCGGTAATGGTGGTGCCGATATTGGCACCCATGATGATGGGGGTGGCTTGCATCAGTGTCATGACACCTGCATTTACCAGACCGATCACCATGACGGAGGTTGCAGAGGAGCTCTGTATGATGGCAGTTACACCGGCACCAATGCCTACACCGGAGAATCGGTTATTACTGATTCGTTCCAACAAACGCTTCATGCCGGAACCGGCACTTTTCTCCAGTGCGTCACTCATGAAGTTCATGCCTACAATAAAGACACCTACACCGGAGAGGAGCCAAATAAGGCTCTGAATCAATTGCATGACATCTTGGGAAGATAACATATGAAAGTCTCCTTTAAGCTATTTTTGACAGAGGAATCTGCCGACCGGTGGTGATTATATCATGGAAGTGGCTAATACGGAGCAAAGAGTCCCATTACTCACGATCTCCTCGCATGCGATACCCTACCCCCAGTTCGTTGATAATATAGTTCGCTTCACCGGGCTTAGAGCCTAATTTTTTGCGAATGTTAGCCATGTTGACCTGGAGCTTTTTGATACTCCCTTCTTGGGGACAACCACCCCAAATTGCTTTGATAATAGCAGCATAGGTCATCATCTTCCCACAGTTTTCTGACAGAAGGGCAACAATATTATACTCAGTTTGGGTGAGCTTAACCTCTGCTCCCATAATATAGATCTGCCTGGCATCATAGTCGATTTCAAGATCTCTCAGCCGGAATTTCCCGCCGGGAAATCTGCCTTCCACAGAGCTATAGCGATTATTCCGCAGGGCAGAACGTACCCTTGCCAGCAATTCAGCAGGACCGAAGGGCTTTGTAACGTAATCATTGGCACCCAGATCCAATGCATCTACCTTGTCCCGCTCGGTAGAACGGGCAGATAATACAATAATAGGGGTTAGGGCATCCCTGCGGATATGTGTAATGAATTCCGTGCCGTCTATGTCGGGGAGCCCTAAATCCAGGATGACCAGATCCGGCAAATAGGAAGAAAACAGTGTCTTCGCATCGGAACCGGATGTAGCGATGATCGTCTGATAGCCGGAGGCTTCCAGGATCGTGGCAACCAGATTTCGGATATTCCCCTCGTCCTCCACAAGGAGGATCTTATATTTATTCTTGATCATGATTTTCCCATTCTGTGTCAAGGGAGAAACAGAATGTTGCACCTCCTGTCCTGTTGTTCTCGGCTCGGATGCTACCCCCATGGGCTTGGATGATTGTTGCACAGACGGACAGACCGATCCCTGCGTTTTTCTTCCGCTTGTCGGCAAATTCTTCCGTCGGTACGGAGTACCCACGGAAAAGTGTATGCAGTTTGCCGGAATCAATACCACATCCGTTGTCCCGGATCTCAAAGGTTGCCCGGTGGTTGTGAGTATAAACCCGAAGGGACAGCATGCTCATGCCCTTTGCGTGCTGGACTGCATTTTCAAGGATGTTGATGAGAACCTGCTCGATTAGGATCCCGTCCATGGGGATGATCACCAGCTCCTCGGGAAGCTCGATTTCTACCTGCTGAGCCGGATAGCGTTTCTTAAACTTTAGGATCACGGCATCCACCAGCTCCTCCAAGACGGTTGGAATTTTGATGATGTCGACACCGCCCTTGTCGATACGGGTGACAGACAGTAGATTCTCTACCATACGGATGAGCCATTCCGCATCCTCCTTAATTCCGGTGATGATTTTGACCTCTTGTTCCTCAGTCAGCCTGTCTCTCTGCTCTAAGAGGGTTGTGCCGGAACCGTAGATCGTAGTTAAAGGAGTCCGCAGATCATGAGAAACAGCTCGCAATAGGTTTGCACGCATGATCTCCTTCTCGCTTTCTGCCTTCATGGCCTCGTGATGCTTCAGCTTCGTAGTAAGGGTGCCGGTCAAGACGGCAACCACGATCATGATCACACCGGAGATCAAATTGACGGGTATGGTAAAATTCAGCGCAAAGTATGGGAAAGTGAAAGCATAATTTACAGCAATGGTTCCGATGATCGCAGACAGGATCCCATATACATACCCCTCTGTTACCAGAGAGATAAAGAATACTGCAAAGACGAATATGGTAGTAATGTGCTCCTGTACCTTAAAGATATATTGGAACAGCAGACTGATCCCGAAGGCAAGGCACAGAGAGCCAAAGGAAATCATGATATCCTTTACGCTAATGGATGTTTTTTTCATGGCAGTCACCTGAGGGTAGTTTTTTGATTATTATACTACTTTTAAGGCTAAGATACAGTAAAATTTCTGTAAAAGGAGGAGTGCTGTTGCTGTCATAAAGCAGAAATCATTGTGACGTTATGCAGGATAGTATAAAAAGGGACTGTCTCAAAATGGTGATCATTTTGAGACAGCCCTCACCTGTTTCGCCTTCATTTAAAAATTCCGATTTATCGAGCTGTTTATCGTATAACATCGTAGGGGCGATCTGTGGTCGCCCGGCCATTGGCGTTAAACGACAATGACAAAATTGCGGGATTATCACGAGTTTTCCGACAAAACCGAAACATTTTGCGGGCGACCACAGGTCGCCCCTACGAACAAATTCGGAAATCGACCTGCTCGATAAATCGGAATTTGGTGCCTGTTTCGTAGTCCCACAAATGGGGTTTGGGGGATACAAGATGGCGATTATCTGCTTTCTGTGGGATCCACCGTGTTTTCCGGAAGATCTGCACCGTACAGCCTTAGGAGAATGGGATCCTTTTGCAGTTCCTCTATGAGGTGCAGGACATTCTCCTCCGTGAGCCTTGCGACGATGAGAGAGGGGGATGAGGGGCGGAGGTAGGGGAGCCCGTCGTTTTCCATGAGGGTCTGCAGATTGGTGGGAGTAGATATTACAAAGGTGTAGCTGTCACCGTTGGGAAGGGTCAGGCAAACATCAATATTATCGTTGTCTTTATCAACCTGTTCCCAGGGAGTGGGGAAGAAGATGCGTCCTTCCATGATATGTTCTCCTTATTCAAAGCGTGCAGGGGGCTTCTTGTGTCCGGGTTTGCCGTTACGGGTGGGGAAGCAGTCTGCTATTATGTCCCCTATCCCCTCTAAAATCCCGTCAAATGTCTCGCCCTCAGAGACCAGTGCAATGACCACCACAACGAGGACACCCATGACACCGTAGCTGCCCACAGACAGCGCCCCTGTGACGGTTAGCTCGGGGCGACGGAGGGTAACGAGATAGGCTATGGTATAGAGCAGAACGAAAACAGTACTGAAAAAGGTGAAGCTGTAGATAACAGATCCTGTTTGCACCCATTTTACAACAGAACCGATCAGAGCAGAAAAAATTGCTGTGATCTGCAGGACGGTCAGCCAGCTCCGTCCTCTCTCAATCAGACCTAAAAAGAGATATGTACACAGTAGCAGAACGAAGGGGAGCAGCAGACCCATCAGCAACGTGCCGAGGGTTACAGTTATGTGAAAGTGCAGATAATAGACGGATACGATCAATCCGTTGGCAAGAGAATTCAGCATCAGACTGCAGAATGAGGGAAGGTCCCTGTGACCGCCTGTACATTGCAGGGTAATACTTGGGATCAATAGCAGAACGGCTCCCGTGATCGCTATCCAACGAGAGAAGAGGGTACAGCTTGCCCATGTAGCTACAGCAAACAGCACAAATGACAGTAGGGAAAGCCATAGGGTTTGGTTGGCATTTTTCTGTCGATGAGCAATCGGATCTTCATGCATCATATCAACCTCCTTGTGCTACGATGATAGCATGCCAACATCAATGGAACATCAACAGCCTGTAAACGTTTTGTAAACGATAAAACGAAATTTAACTGCGATAGAAAACCGCCGTGGGTCCGGGGGACCCACGGCGGTAAAATTTAGGGGATTACTGCTTGACAGATTCTACTAAGCCGGTTGCAAGACCTGCAAGACCCTGGATCTCAGAGGGGATGATGATCTTGGTGGCCTGACCGTCAGCGATCTTCTGCATGGCCTCGAGAGCCTTGAGCTTAATGACCTGGTCATTGGGGCAGGATTCGTTCAGCAG
>JAZRGR010000078.1:0-2132 GCA_045644345.1 Faecousia sp.
CATTTTGTCCACCCATCTGGTGCGTATGCATCATCCGTGCATTCAATGCCAGCAAGGTATAGACCCTTGCTGAAGTTTTCTTCCCAAGGTTTGAAGGAATGGGTATAATCAGACATCGCGCCCCAAATACCAATTAAATTGGCATCTTCATCTTTCTTAGCCAATGACTGGACTTCACTAAAATGAGAATTGGCAACATCCCACAATTTTTCAATAAAGCCATGAACATCCAAGGTTGAGCCTTCTTTACCAATTACAGAGAACGAAGGCTTCATTTGTTTTTCAATTTTCATATTACACCTCCGTCAAATTCAAGTTTGGTTAACTGGCGCGGGAGCGCCCAAGGCTCCCTTGTGTAAAGGGTTAGCGAAGCGGTGTCGGCGGTAGTGGATGACAGTCCGGTGGACTGTCAGAGCCGCCGACCGGAATCGTCGCAACGATTTGTCAGAGGAGCTGACTGAGGGATTGACAACCCCTCCGAGCAAAATCGAAGATTTTGCCCACCTCCCCTTACACAGGGGAGGCTTTGGTGCGGTGCATAACCGTTAGCCAAATTCAAGTTTGTCTAACTGTATTATAGCAGAAGAGCCTTCCAAATACAAGGGTCAGCCATGCTTCTCTAATGAAGTATCAGCGAAACATGCTTTATTACAAAGAATGAGCGCTGATATTATGCCAATCATGCGGTATATCGAGGCATCAAAGAATGGAACGGCGATAAAGACGATATCACAGATACCTGCCTTGCCGTCCAAGACCGCTTCAAGGCTTACTTGGATTATTTCAGAAATCCGTATTAAGGGAAAGTATCCTATATCAACGCAGCGTGGATTGTTTCCGGTGTGATTGTGTGGTATAATCCCTCTAAAGGAGGGATGACTTATGGAGCGGTATATTACAGGAACAACCATCAAAGCTTTGCGGGAAAAGAACAACATGACTCAAGCACAGCTTGGGGAGATTTTGGGCGTGACCCACAAGGCAGTGTCCAAATGGGAGACGGCAAAGGGCTTGCCGGATATTACTTTGATCGAGCCTCTTGCCAAGGCACTGGGTGTTTCGGTGCCGGAGCTGTTGTCGGGAGAGCCGATTACCAATCGGAATCTTTCTGCCAATGTTCTTCGGTCGAAATTCTATGTTTGCCCCATCTGCGGCAACATTTTCAGAACAATGGGAGATGCCCTCATTAGCTGTTGCGGCCTTGTCCTGCCACCCTTGGAGGCAGAAGAGCCCGATGCCGATCACCGTATTACAATCGAAAAGGTGGAGGACGAGCATTTCATTACCGTCCACCACCCTATGACAAAAACCCACTATATTTCCTTCGTAGCCTTCCTCACTACGGATCGGGTGCAGTTTGTCAAGCTCTATCCCGAAGGCAACGCCGAAACCCGTCTCAAGCTCTACGGCAGAGGCTACCTCTACATCTACTGCAACCACCACGGCCTCATGGGTTTCAAAATATAAAACACAGCTCCGTTTTTGATAAGAGGAATTGACAAACGGCTCATCTTCGTCTAAAATAAGGATATACTGGTAATGATCTTTTGTAATGGGAGGTGTGTGGAATGGATAGAGACAATTACGAAATTTTAAGCGGCGATACTCTTGTGGCTATATGGCAGAACAGACGCTTGAAGATTGTGAATGAGGCGTTATTACCCCTCTTTTTGAAGCGAGTATCTCATGGAGATCTGTGGTTGGAAACCCGTGCTATCGATTCCCACCGTGCCAATTCCCGTTTGCTGAAGAAGGCTCTTCGATTGGGCGAGAAGGACGACATCTCTACGGTGATCCATGTGAATGCCGCAACCATTACGGATAACTATTGGATCCGTCCCATTGGATCCGAGCTGACCTATGAGGATGTCAGATTTACCGATGATTACTTCTCCACCCTTGCTTTGAAGGGAAGTTATAACAGCTTTAACCGTGCCGCAAACAGCAAGCGCTCCAGAACACCGGAACTGACCAATGTAGGAAGCTTCGAGAAGTGCTGGAAGCTCCGTGAGGGCAGATGGTGGATGTATAAAAAAGCCAACCACGACGAAATGTTTTCGGAGCTTTTTATCTACGAGCTGGGAACTGCTCTGGGAATGAATATGGCAGTCTACGAGCGGGGAGACGGATGT
>JAZRGR010000079.1:0-22213 GCA_045644345.1 Faecousia sp.
CACCGGTGACCTGTCCGGCCTGACTCTGGACGAGGCTTACGAGTCCCTCACCGGTTACAACCCCACTCTTGCAAAAGAGAAGATGAAGGAAGCAATCGCAGAGCTCACCGCTAACGCTGAGACCTACGGTTACGATGCTAACAAGGACATCACTCTGATCTACGGTTCTTCTACCGACAACGACAAGCAGAGATTCCGCGCAGAATACCTCCAGAACGTTCTGAACGGCCTGACCGAGGGCACCGTGCTGGAAGGCAAGATCAAGCTCGTATTCGACGCATCCGCAGGCGCACAGTGGTCCGTGGCATTCCGTTCCGGGGCAACCCAGATCGGCTTCGGCTACGGCTTCTCCGGCAACGCATTCAACCCCTTCGACATCATCGGCGCATTCGTTAACCCCGATGACGATCTCAACTACCATATGTACTGGGATACCACCAACCTGCCTCTGACCCTCACCATGCCCGCAGGCGACTATGCAGGCGCAGGCGAGACCATCACCATGAGCGTTCAGAACTGGTACTTCTGCCTGAACGGCCTCGCAGAGACCGAGAACCAGGCTCAGACCTACAACTGGGGCGAGGGCTTTGCTCCTGTTGAGGCAAGACTGATGATCCTCTCCGCTCTGGAAGAGATCACCATCAAGGAGTCCCGTTCCGTAATGCTGATCGCTGGCGGCGGCGGCAGCTTCCTGGGTGCCAAGTTCTCCTACTTCTCCGAAGACGAGCACACCTTCATGGGCTTCGGTGGCATCAGATACATGGAAGTCAACTACACTGACGCTGAGTGGGCTGAGTTCGTTGCTGCTAACAACAACGACCTGTCTGCTGAGTATCAGAAGTCTGAATAATTCAAATACTCCTCTTTAAAGGGTATCTGAATCTAATCGGATAACTTAAGCAATGAGGCGGTGAGCCATAGTGCTCACCGCTGATTTGCAATCAGTTTGTTATGGTAAATTGCTGAATGGTTAAATTGCAATTCCATAACATTATGAATATTCCTCGCAATCAAGCAAATACCGAATTTTTGACTATCATTCTGACGAATCATAGCAAGCTGCTGTCTATACGGTAGCTGAACGATTTTAGCTCAAACACTATGAATCGGAAAATAAACCAGCAGAGGAGAAAAGCCTATGTACATGTTTAAATATGTCATGAAGCGTTTGGGCTTGATGGTGCTCACATTTAGCATCATTTTTACGATGTGCTTTGTACTTGTCAAGCTTCTACCTATTCCTACCAATGCTCTTCCCGGCCAGGACCCTGAGATCGTCATGAAGACTCTTGAAGGTAGAGGTTGGATCACTAACATTAAAGAGGGCGTTAACGGCGTTTGGACTTACGACCGTGTGCCGATTTTTGTCCAGTATGCAACCTATATCAAGAGAGTAGTGACGGATCTGGACTTTGGTATTGTTACTACCTATGGTGAATATCTCCATATGAACATTTGGAAGGTATTCGTCAGCCATATGCCTCCCACAATTTTGATCAATGTTTTCTCTTCCCTGATCGGTGTTCCTATCGGTCTGGGCTTGGGTATTATTGCCGCACTTAAGAAGAACAAATGGCAAGACCAATTGATCAATATTTTCATTATTTTGTTGATATCGGTTCCCAGCATCGTTTTGGCCCTTATGATCCAGTACGTTTTCTGCTTTAAGCTGGGTTGGTTCCCCTTAACCATGTCAACCAGTAACGATTACTTCTCTTGGGAAGTTCTTCGTTCCATTATTCCCGCGGTAGCCGCTATGTGCCTCGGCTCTATTGCAGGCTATGCCCGTACCACCCGTGCCGAGCTGTCCGAGGTTCTGACCTCTGAGTTCATGCTCCTGGCAAGAACTAAGGGCTTGACCAAGAAGCAGGCCATTTTCCGTCATGCTATGCGTAACTCCATGGTCGTTATCTTCCCCATGATCCTCAGTGAGTTTATCGCCGTTCTTTCCGGCTCTCTGATCATCGAGAAGATGTTCGGTGTTAACGGTATCGGTGGATTGTATCTGAACTCTATTACCTTCCAGGACTACGACTTCTTCATGATGTTGTCCGGTTTCTACACCCTTGTTAGCCTGACTGCAGGTATCGTTACGGATATCAGCTACGGCTTCATTGATCCCAGAATCAGAATGGGGGCGAAGTAATTATGAAACAGAATTTAACAAACATTCCCGTAGAAAAGCTCCGCTTTGTTCAGAAGAATGACCTCTACCATGATAGCAAATTCGAGACAAAGCCTGTTAGCTATTTCCAGGGTGCCTTCAAGCGTTTCTGCAAGAATAAGGGTGCTGTTGTTGCAGCCATTGTCATTGCGTTCCTGGTGCTCTTCGCAATGCTGGGACCTGCTTTTACCCCCTTCCAGCCCAAGTACTACGACATGGTTTATGCCTTTGTCACCCCCAGAGCCAAGTTCTTTGTAGACAGAGACATTGATTTCTGGGATGGCTCCAAGGTAAAGAACACCAACGAGGTCGGCTATCTTAAGGATCTTGCCCTCTCTCTGGAGACCGGTAGGGAGATCATCAAGAACAATGATGTGATCATCGGCGGCGAGGACGGCAAGAACTATACCTATCGCTATGATACCTACTATGGTGTAGGCTTCGGCAAGTATAAGATCATTTCCCAGGCTGAGTTCGATGATATCCAGAGATATCAGAATGAGACCGGCAGACAGGTTCTGTATCCCGTTGTCAAGGTCTCTGAAAGACCCACCTTAGAGAAGAATAAGTACGATGCCAACATCTACTACAAGATGCAGAATCCCAAGGCTTCCATTATTAAGCCCAAGCTGGATAAGGAAGGCAACATCGTCCCCAACTACTGGAAGTATGAGGAAGGCAAGGCCAGCAGCACTGTTCCCGAGTACACCTCTCTCAGAATCGAGGGCGAGGACGGCGTAGAAGAGAAGGGCAAGACCTACTACTACGCATACGGACGTAAGGTTGACGGCGGCATCGAGATCCGTGCTGAGTACTATGAGTACTATACCTACCAGCACACTCAGGTCCTCAAGGACGGCATCAGCGAGCCCAACTTCCTCTTCGGTACCACCGAGACCGGCAAGGATATCTTCGCCTGCCTTTCCTACGGCGCAAGATTCTCCTTCATTTTCGCAATTGTTGTTGCAATGGCAAACTTCATTTTCGGTGTTATGTGGGGCTCTATCTCCGGCTATTATGGCGGCAAGACCGACTTGATCATGGAGAGAATTACGGACGTATTGGCTGCTGTGCCCACCATGATCGTTATTACCCTGCTGAAGTATCACATGGGTTCCTCCAGCCAGGTCTTAGTCCTATTTATTGCATTCTTTGCAACGGGCTGGATCGGTATGTCCTATGTGACCCGTGTACAGTTCTACCGCTTCAAGAACCAGGAATATGTCCTTGCTGCAAGAACCCTGGGTGCTCGTGACGGAAGAATCATGTTCAAGCACATCTTCCCCAACGGCATCGGTACCATCGTTACCAAGTTTGCACTTGTTATTCCCGGTATGATCTACTCCGAGACAAGCCTTTCTTACCTGGGTATTATCAACCTGGAAGCAGGCAACATTACCTCTGTAGGTACATTGATCGCTGCAGGTCAGAAGTCCATTACCTCCGGCGCTGCTTATGTCGCCATCTTCCCCTGCATTTTCCTTGTACTTTTGATGCTCAGCTTTAATTTGTTCGGCAACGGTTTGCGTGATGCATTCAATCCGTCGCTCAGAGGAACGGAGGACTAAGCATGAATAAAGAAGTTAAATTATCCGTTAAGGATCTTAAGATCTCCTTCCGTACAGATGGCGGTAAGGTTCAGGCTGTCCGTGACATTTCCTTCGATCTGTACAAGGGTGAGACCCTTGCCATCGTTGGTGAGTCCGGCTCCGGCAAGTCCGTTACCTCCAAGGCCATCATGGGCATTTCTGCCGGCAACTCTATCTATGAGGGCGGCGAGATCCTCTATGATGGACAGGATCTCATGCGGATCCCCGAGGAAGAGATGCACAAGCTCCGTGGCGACAAGATCGCCATGATTTTCCAGGATCCCCTGTCTTCCTTGAACCCCATTATGCGTATCGGTAAGCAGATTACCGAGGCTATGCTCCTGAAGAACAAGGCCAACCGTAAGGAAGGCCGCGAGACCTTTAACAAGACCCTTGCTCAGCTGTCCAATACAGCTAAGGTGGCCCTTGCAGAGAAGCCCAATGCAGGCATTTCCTCTGCTGATGTTGACAGACTCATCAAGACCTTTGACGAGTCCTCCATCCAGGCTATTAAGCTGGAGAACAGCTACAACGAATCCCGTACTGCTGCAGAAGAAATGATGGCAGTCATCGAGGATCTGCTCTTCCTCTCCGAGAAGAATCAGAAGGTCGACGCAGTTTCCATGCTGGGACTCATTAAGCGCAAGCTGAAGGATATCAAGGATCCCTATCTCACCTCCGCATACCGTGAGGAGCTTAAGGCACATGCCGCTACTATTGACACCTGCATCCGTGCAGAGCGTTCCGGCGTAAAGGTAAGTGACTATGTCAAGAAGCTGGCAGGTTTCGGTTCCTACAGAAACGAGGCAGATGCCAAGACTGTTCAAGCTCTCGAGGCACTTAAGAAAACCGTTAAGGCTATGCTCGCTCAGACTCCCTATGACCTTAACGCCATCGGCTATTATATCTATAAGCAGCAGAAGACGGATCTCAGCAAGCTGACTGTCGATGAGGCCAACAAGATCGCCCGCAAGTTCCATGACGAGGACTTCCTGGATACCTTTATGGCAATGGTAAAGATCGCTGTAGAGTATTCCTTCAAGAAGAGTCTCGACAACAAGAAGACAGCCATTACCAACTTGGAAAATGCCATCGGCTTCTTCAATGCCGGCAACTTTGCTTCCCGTGAGGCAAATGAGACTGCTGACAATGCCAACAAGGCAGTTCTCGCCACCATCGATCCTCTGGCAATCGTCAAGGATAATGTGGCATACACCTTCGGCGGTGCTCTTAAGAGAGAGGTAGAGAAGTACTTCTTCTACATTGAGAACAACCCCAAGGAAGAGGCACGTTTTGCCAAGCAGACTGCTCAGAGAGAGGCTCTCCTTGCCAAGGGCAAGAAGGTGGAATGGAAGGTCGTTCCCAAGTCTATCGTAGAGCCCGCAGAGCAGATCGAGACCATTGTCAATGTTCTCACCCGTGTAATGAATCGGTTCAAGGCTGATGTGGATGTAGCAGCTTCCTTTGATGCAGACAAGCGTTGTGAAGAGATCGTCGAGTTCCTCCAGGAGAAGGCTGCTCAGGTCGTTTATGTCCTGACCAAGCAGATCGCCAAGGAGAGAGCCATTAAGCTCATGGAAGAGGTTGGTATCCCCGAGGCAAGAATGCGCTATAAGCAGTACCCCTTCGAGTTCTCCGGCGGTATGCGTCAGCGTATTGTTATTGCAATCGCGCTGTCTGCTAATCCCGACGTTCTCATCTGTGACGAGCCTACCACTGCACTGGACGTTACCATCCAGGCACAGATCCTGGAACTGATCAACCGTCTGAAGCGTGAGCGTAAGCTGTCTATTATCTTCATTACCCATGACTTGGGTGTTGTTGCCAACATGGCTGACAGAATCGCTGTCATGTATGCAGGCAAGGTCGTTGAATACGGCACTGCCGAAGAGGTCTTCTATGAGCCTCAGCATCCCTATACTTGGGCACTGCTGTCCTCCATGCCTGACCTGGATACCAACGAGCAGCTCGATGCCATCCCCGGCACACCCCCCAATATGATTTATCCCCCTGTGGGCGATGCCTTTGCAGAACGTAATAAGTACGCAATGGAGATCGATTTTGAGATGCAGCCTCCCATGTTTGAGGTTTCTCCCACCCACTATGCTGCAACCTGGCTGCTCCATCCGGAAGCACCCAAGGTAGAACTGCCTAAGATCATCACTGAACGTATCCGTCGTATGAAGGAGAGAGGAGGCAACCATGGTAAATAATAATGAAGTATTGTTGAAAGGGGTACACCTCTGCCAGTATTTCCGTCTGGGTCACAAGGATCTCAAGGCTGTTGACGACGTCAGCTTCGAGATCAAGAAGGGCGAATCCTTCGGCCTCGTAGGTGAGTCCGGCTGCGGAAAGACTACTACCGGTCGTTCCATCATTAAGCTCTATGACATTACCTCCGGTAATGTGTATTTCAAGGGCCAGAGAATCGGCGCAGGCATCCGTTCCTACAGAGATGCCATCAAGACCGCCCGTAAGGATGCCGCCAAGAAGATCAAGGCACTGCGTGCAGAGAATACCGCGGATCCTAATAGAAAGGCGCAGATCCAGGAAGAGATCAAACAGATCAACGCTGACCTGGGTGCTGTAGTCGACAAGAACAGAGCCATGATTCGCGAAGCAAGATTCGACAGCAAGAATGTTGACAAGAACTATCAGGCAGACCGTCTCCGCGCACTGGAGGAAGAGTATGCCGTCAAGTTCCGTGATGCCGAATCTCAGGGCGACACTGAAAAGCTGAAGGCTCTGAAGAAGGAATACCAGAACCTCTGCAACATCGCTAAGAAGAGCAGACTGGTAACCCAGATCCAGATGATCTTCCAGGATCCCATTGCATCCCTGGATCCCCGTATGACCGTCCGTGATATCATTGCCGAGGGTCTGGTGATCAACGGCATCACCGATAAGGATTACATTAACGAGAAGGTCTATGACATCCTGGAGACTGTCGGTCTGGTCCGTGAGCATGCAGACCGCTATCCTCACGAATTCTCCGGTGGTCAGCGTCAGCGTATCGGTATTGCCCGTGCTGTCGTTATGCAGCCCGAGATGATCATTGCCGACGAGCCCGTCTCTGCACTGGACGTATCTATCCAGGCACAGGTCATTAACCTGCTGAACAACCTCCGTGAAAAGCTGGGTCTGACCGTTCTCTTCATTGCTCATGACCTGTCTGTTGTTAAGTACTTCTCTGACCGTATCGGTGTTATGTACTTCGGCAAGATGGTTGAGCTTGCAGATTCCGACGAGCTCTTTAAGAACCCCATGCATCCTTATACCAAGTCTCTGCTCTCCGCTATTCCGCTTCCCGATCCCATTTACCAGAAGCAGCGTGTGAGAATCACCTATAATCCCATTGCTGAGCACGATTATTCCGTGGATAAGCCCTCCTTCCGTGAGATCGCACCCGGACATTTCGTACACTGCAACAGTGTTGAAGAGGAAAAGTATCAGGCACAGCTCAAGTAACAGATTGGATGGATTAACGTAGTGAAACAGGAAACGAAAGCAACCCTCAGAAATTATGCCATATGTATTGCTGTTGAGGCAGCGATCGCCTTCCTTGTGATTTGGTCCAAGGGCTTCTTGGTCCATTCCAAGGCGGTCAATCTGCAGATCTTAGCAGATGCATTCTTTGTTGCCGGAATTCTCATGACCCTCTTTGCAGGTCTGGTGTACGTCAGCAGCGAGGGTGCCCTGGTAGGTGTGCAATATGTTCTCCGTAATGCGGTATTGATATTCTTCCCCATGGGTAGAGCTCGGATCGAGCCATACCGCGATTATCGGGAGCGTAAGATGGCAGCCCTTAAGGAGCGTAGCAACGCTTGCGTGATCATTACGGGACTCAGCTTCCTTTTCATCGGACTTGTCCTTACCTTTGTTTGGTACAAGATGTTCTACCAAATCTGACCTTGACACCCTAACTTAGCAACCAACCCAAGACGGAGGATCTCAATCGAGATCCTCCGTTGATCATTCTGCCACCCCCGGCATCGCCGTCACCCGTACAATTTTCCAACAGCTCGACATATCGGAATTTTCTTTGGGATGCTGCCCCATCCCGATGGGATGGGGCAGATTGGTCTGCTTACTTAGGTATAGGGATAAGGATTAGCAGCAGCCGTTGTTGTCGCAGCCACAGCCACAGCTATTACCGCATCCACAGCCGTTGCCATTACCACCGGTGAGGAAGGAACCATTGTTCCCGCCGCAACCGCAGCAGCAGAACAGCAGGATAAGGATGATGATCCACCAGCAGCCACCGAAACCGTTGTTGTTACACATAATACAGATCCTCCGATCAAAGTTACTTGAGCACTTGGCTCATTCCATGATATGCCGAAAGCCCGGTTTGGTGACAATTCCCTTTTGGCATTTTGTTGAGCCCTTACCATATTGTTGGAGCACCTATGCTATCGGAATGCAGAATTCAAACATTTCTAACCGAAAGTATATGGATAGGGGTAGAAATTACAATTCAAATATGGTATAATAGCTTTACTTTTCATTTAGTATACCATGGGTCCTCTCGATGATATCCATCGGGAAGTATGAAAGGATGATGACTATGGATCCTAATACAACCGTACCTTCTGTCCCTCCTAAGAAGAAAAAGAGTCCCCTTATGGGGCTGATTGCATTTCTGCTCCTCTTTGTAGGGGGCTGTTTACTGGCCTACATCGGCATCCACGCTGTCAAGGCATACTTGGGCGGCAGTCTTGGAGCTATCAATGTGAACAGGATCCTTACTTTGATCAAGGTTATTTTGATCCTTGCTGCCGGTTCGATCCTGCTGTGCCTAGTGACCTTCTTCCTCCGTGGGCAGAAGAAGGGGCTTGCAGTATTTACCCTGATCCTTGCCTTACTGCTACTGCTGGTTGTGGGAGCTATGCAGTATGCCTATCATTACGTATTCTCCTCTGTGAATCACAATGAGGAATTCGAGGAGATCCCCGATGAGGAGCTCTTTATTGCCCCCGACTGGCAGGAGCAGGAACTGGATTTTGAGATCGTTCCCTCCCAGCAGACCGTACCCAAGGATGAGATCCAGCAGATTATGAAGAACCAGAGGCTGGACTGGCCCTTGCTCGAAGAGACGGACGTTCCCTCCTATGTCCATAAGTACATGTATAGCCAGACACCCAATGCTCCCTGCTACCTCAAGCCCGGTGCAGAGCAGATCGAGAACTACATCCTCTATGGCATCGACGAGAATATGCTCTCCGATGTGATTATGGTTCTGTCTATGGACCGTGTACACAAGAAGATCAAGCTTATCTCCATCCAGCGTGATACCTATGTTATGGTTCCCAATTGGGGCGGCTATACCAAGATCAACCATGCCTACGGCGTAGGACAGGAGAAGTCAGCGATCCAGACTCTGAATCTCAATTTTAAGCTGAATATCCGTGATTATTTTACGGTGCATTTCGGGGACGTATCTGCATTGGTGGACATCATAGGCGGTGTAGATGTGTATCTGGACGATGCAGAGCTGGCATACATGCATGGATATGGATGCCCGGATGTGGTACTTGGTATGAACCACCTTAACGGTATAGAAGCACTGACCTATGCCAGAATGCGTAAGAGCGGAGCCAATGACAACGAGTTCGTCCGTACAAGCAGACAGCGTGAGGTCCTTAACTCTATGTTCCAGTCTGTTAAGCACGCTCATCCCAGCTATTATCCCGAGCTTGTCAACACCTTTGCACGGCTGTGCAATACCTCTGTGGCCAACGAGAAGCTCCTGAGCATGATGCTGGAGGCGGTAGGTGACGGCTATACCTTAGAGAACCATGCACTGATCAACATGGTAGACTTCTGGGGCGGTCAGTTCGGTCCCGGCAGTCTGTATTACCTGGTGTACGACCTGGATGCGGCGGCGGATATGCTCTACCGTACCATCTACGAGGATCTCTATTCCTCCGGCTACCCCGAGAATGCTAAGTTCCTTGATTGATGCATCATGATGGCAGGTTGCTTCCGCAACCAATCCATCACATAGTATAATGCAACAAGGCTGTCTCACAGGTGATGTGAGACAGCCTTAACAGATATTGAGTATAGGGGGCAATAGGGGAGACGGCATTCTGCCCCAATAGCCCTTGTTGCAGATCTTAGGTAGAAATGGATCCTCTGTGGGTAGAGGGCGTTAGAACGGGGTGCTCAGATCGGCAGATGCCTTGAGACTCTGGGCAGACTCGGTCAGAATGTTACGTGCGCTCTCCATAAGAGCCTCCATCTGGTCGCAGTTGTTGCGGAGGGTATCGATGAGGGCGTTCATATCCTCGGCTGTGAGGCTCATCTTAGACTCAGCCTGGCGGAATACACCCTGGATCCGCTCAGAGGCTGCGGCGGCTCTCTCACGAGCCATACGCTCTGTCTGTTCTGCACGGCGGTAGGCGGCGAGCTCCATCTCGTCGAAGCTGCTGGGGGCAACAGCCATGCCTGCAGGGGGAGCAATCGGACGGTCCAGGGGAGAGGTGACAGCGGGTGCTCCACTCTGGGTAGCTCCTGCAGTAGCCGCCTCAGCCTGTACAGCGGTCAACTCTGCCTTGGTTGCGGTGAGAGACTCTGCTAAGCTCCTGTTCTCAGCCATCAGCTCGCGGTTTTTCTCCTGCGCTTCGGCAAGCTCTTGGGTCAAGGATTCAAGCTTGGTTTCCAGCTCTGCCATAGCGGCACGGAGGTTGTCTGCATTGTCGTCGGGAGCTGCCTTGGCAGCCTGCTTGAGTCGGGCGTTCTCCTCGCGGAGGAGCCGCATAGCCTTCTCATGCTCTACTGTCTGACGCTGGATGAACTGTACCACGTCTGTGCGATTAAATCCGTTTAATGCACTGCGGAAATTCTCTGTAAATGCACCTGCTCCTAACATAATTACCTCCCAAACTGTTACCATATAATATGTGGATCCGGGGGTTGCAGAACTGATCTCCTGTAGATCTGCCGAAATCCACGTCCTATCCTATTATACCATGGCTTTTTCTGAAAAACAATAGATATTCAAAAAATTTTGTCTAATGATTTATGAAAATATCTCTTTACTTTTGCTTCCGAATCTGTTATAATTAACAACGCGATCCAATAGGTACGCGCCGGTGGCTCAATGGATAGAGCATCAGATTCCGGTTCTGAGGGTTGGGGGTTCGAGTCCCTTCCGGCGTGCCATGAAAACCTCATTGCCCATAGGCAATGAGGTTTTTCAGCTAAATCCACCCTTTCGGGTGGGTGAAATCGTCTTCGACGATGAAATCACTTTCAGTGATGAAATCCGCCTCGACGGCGGAAGGGTGGATTTGATTTCATCTGCGTAGCAGATTTCATCCAAGCTTTGCTTGGATTTCATCGCATGCGTGCGATTTCATTAAGATTGCAATGAGGCGTGTAATATGGCAGAAAATATTTTGGCTGAGATGTCCACAGAGTTTGCAGTTCGCATTCTGAAGGCCGGTATCGTTTCGTATGATTCTGTAAGGAAGATTTTCCATGATTGCGGTGCAATTCGTAGGATGCTCATTGCTTCCATCAATACCGCTAAAGAAACCGACTGACACCCCTACACAGGAGGCACGCCTATGGACGGCTACATCAAAAACCAGCTCCTTGCCATTCGCTCCCTGCGGATCGCCATGGCATGGAAGTATGCAACTACCTTCCTGATCCTGATCTTTCTGCCGGTATGGTTGTTCGGACTTGCAATAGATGTCCCCCCGGAGGAGTGGATCCATACAGAGATCGTCTATTCCCACATTTCCCGTGAGATGATCGGTTTACGCAGATTTCAAGACCATGTACTCAATACCCGGGACGGAGCCCAATTCGTCATAAGACCGAAGGGTGTGTCCGTAGACACCCTGAAGGAGCAGTTGGCCCCGGGTCAAGTCTACAGCCTTGTATATTCCGCCACCATAGCAGGTGGCAACCAAATAGAGGCACTGTCTGACGGAGATACGGTGTATCAGCATATAGATACATCCATAAATGATTGGAATGACCAACGGCAATTTTTGATCCGAGCCATCTATGTGACACTTGGGGCGGAGGCATTGGCACTGATCTTGATCGACAGACTGTGGTGCAAGAAGGAGTACGAACAGATCAAGAAGCACAGGGCAAACATTCAGCGCCGTAAGGCATCCCGTAAACAAATATAAACAAAGCAGGCTTGCCTTACAGCATCGTAAGACAAGCCTGAATGATTTATATGGGGGAATTACTGCTTGGCAGTTTCCTTTTCCTCAGCGTCGTTCTGGGGCAGGACCTTAGCCAGGATAACACCCAGCAGGGCAGCGATAGCGGTACCGCTGACATTGACACTGCCGAAATTGATACCGTTGGGCAGACCCAGACCGATGACCAGCATGACAGCGGCAATGACCAGATTGTAGCTCTTGGTGAAGTCTACCTGGTTCTCCACCAGCATACGCAGACCGACAGATGCGATCATACCGAAGAGGATGATGGAAACACCGCCCATAACGGGAGCAGGGATGCTGGAAAGAATGCCGGAAACCGTACCGAACAGGGACAGAACAATGGCAAAGACAGCGGCGATCCGCAGAGTGGCGGGGTTGTAGTTACGGGTAGCGGCAAGAACACCGGTGTTCTCGGAGTATGTAGTCGCGGCAGGACCACCCATACCGCCGGAGAAGATGGAGGCAAGGCCACAGCCCATGAGAGTCCGATGCAGACCCGGATCCTCGATGTAGTTGTTGCCGGTAACAGCACCGTTGGCGGTGATGTCGCCTACGTGCTCAACGAAGGTGACGATGGAAATGGGGGCGATCATTGTAATCGCATAGGTAATGGCACTCCAATCCTTGACAGCAGGGAGGTTGATCTCGGGGAGCTGGAAGATGGGAGCAGAGGTTACAGCAGTGGTATCTACCATACCTAGGCACAGGGAGGCGATATAACCCACTACAATGCCGATGAGGATGGGGACCAGCTTAATAAAGCCCTTGGTGAAGAACATGACCCCGATAATGGTCAGTACGGTAACAATAGCAACGACCCAGTTCTTCCAAACAGGGACATTGGTCACGGTGACGATGTTGTTCATAGCGGTGGGAGCCAGCATCATGCCGATGATGATGATCATACAGCCTGTGACGATGGGAGGGAAGAAGTTGGTGATCCGCTTGGCACCGAAGAGCTTGACGAAGCCGGCAAGGATCAGATACAGTACGCCGGATGCCATAATGCCCCAGCCTACATAGGATGCGAAGTTGTCGATGCCCTTGTCGGTGCAGTAGGCACTGACGGCACCGATGGCGGTAATGAAGGAGAAGCTGGAGCCCATAAAGGCGGGGACCTTAAAGCCGGTGATCAGATGGAAGATCAGTGTGCCGATACCCATGCACAGCAGGGTCACAGCAGGATCCAGCCCTGTAAGAGCAGGAACCAGAACGGTGGAGCCGAACATAGCAAAGACGTGCTGCAGCCCCAGGGTCACTGCACGGCCGGGCTTGTCGTTGCCCCAGAGAATGGAATTTTTCTTCATAGAAACCTCCTGAAAAATGATTTCGTTGTTACACGAATGCGTATGGCTATTATATCATAAACAGCCAAATATGGCAATTGTTTCTTTTCTTTTTTCGGCAGAAACTATGAAAAGTTTAAATTAGGGATAGACAAGCCGAACAATATTTGGTAAAATAATAGTATTATGGAACCTTAAGGAGGTTATATCATGAAGTGTCCCTATTGCTCTTGCCTGGAAAGCAAGGTCGTTGATTCCCGCCACTCTGATGAGGGCAACAGCATCCGCCGCCGCAGAGAGTGCCTGTCCTGCCAGAAGCGGTTTACCACCTACGAGACAGTTGAGAGCCTGCCTGTGATCGTTGTCAAGAAGGACAACAGCCGTGAGCCCTTTGACCGCAACAAGATCCTCCAGGGAATGGTTCGTGCCAGTGAGAAACGCCCTGTTGCCATTGCTGACATCGAGCTTGCCGTTGCAGAGATCGAGCAGATCGTCCAGAACTCCCTGGATCGTGAGGTCAGTACCGACAAGATCGGCGAGCTGGTCATGGAGCGCCTCAAGATGATGGACGAGGTTGCCTATGTCCGTTTTGCTTCCGTATATCGCCAGTTTAAGGATATCAACAGCTTCATGCGTGAGCTGACCAAGATCCTTGAGGAAAAGTGATCTACCCATGAAGAAGCTGATCGTTTTTCTCTCAGCACTCCTTCTTATGCTGGGGACGGTTGCCATTCTCCTGCATTTTGAGCTCATCGGCACTAAGACAGGGACCTATCCCACCGAGATGGCTACCCTACCGCCCACTACCGAGCCTACCACTGTACCTACCACAGTGCCCACTGAGCCCCCTACAACGGAGCCTCCCACCACCACGGAGCCGGAGCCTGTGATCGAGGACAGCGGCAAGACCGTGCTCTACGAGGGTGCATCCTTGCCTACCTACTATATAGATGGGGACGAGACCCTTATGGCACTGGCTGCAGATCTGGGGATCGATGGACAGGAGGAGTATATCCCTCTGCTGGAGACTGTGGAGACACAGGGCTACCCTATGTGGGAGGATGAGGACACCGGGATCCTGTATATCACCCCCTCTGCCAAGGCATTTGATATCCCCGAGGATATCAATGTTCCTGTCCTCATGTATCATGCTGTCAGTGATAATATGTGGGGGATCAACGAGCTATTTGTCAGCCCCTCTGACATGGAGGAGCAGCTTGCCTATCTGGTAGACAACGGCTATGATCCCATTTGGTTCCAGGATCTTGCCCACGCAGAGGACTATGACAAGCCCGTGATCCTCACCTTTGATGACGGCTACGATGACAACTACACAGAGCTGTTCCCCCTGCTGCAGAAGTACGGGGTCAAGGCAACGGTCTTCGTCATCGGCAATGCTATGGGCAAGTCCCACAAGATGACGGAGGAGCAGGTTAAGGAGCTTGCTGATTCCGGCTTGGTCACCATCCAATCCCACGGCTATACCCACCATGATATGGATGTTATGGGCGCAGAGGAGCTGGAGTACGAGCTGGGCGAGTCTTGGCGAGTTCTGACCCGTGTTACCGGCAGGATCCCCTCGGTTCTGTGTTACCCTACGGGCAAGTACAATACAGCTACTTTGGAGATCGCAAGGAACTACTATAACTTTGCCCTTAAGATGAACGGCGGTCTATATAATACCTCCGTGGATGATCCCTATTTGGTTAGCCGTTATTACGTATCCCGTTACACAGATATCTATACCTTTATTTCTTATATCAGCAACGCTGGTTAAATCACCCCTCGGGGCTGTCTCTCATTGCTTGAGAGACAGCCCCGATTTTCCGCACCAAATTCCAATTTATGGAGCAGGTCGAAGGCATGGTAGGGGCCAAGGCTTCTCCTTGGGGAGAAGCTGTCGAGCGGAGCGAGGCTGATGAGGTGTGCGGTAAAATATTGCGTATTTATAGAAATCTACAGCGAATTCGAAACATTTTCCACCTCATCCGCCCCTTCGGGGCACCTTCTCCTCAAGGAGAAGGCTTTGGTCTGTGCAAATCTCAAACAGCTCGATAAATCGGAATTTTGCCACGGAACGCAGAACCGTAGGTCGGGAGCTTTGCAGGGCGCTTAATAGAGAATAAGGATACAAAAAATATGGAAAAATGTCACATAATTGCCCTAATATACCCACCAAATGTTGGCGGAAATTCCACCTTGAAATTTCTTGTTTCCGCAGATATAATATTAAATGGATAAATATTGCATTTTAATATTGTTTTAGCGGTAAAATCTATGTTTTCAATGCTCTAATTGAGCAAAAAGGCGATAAATTATTACTGTTGTTATGACAAAACCGAGGTGAATTGAATGAAGAAACCCTACGTTTCCCCCATGATCCTATGCGAGACCTTGACTCCTGAGACCATGCTCTGCGGATGTATGATCAAGAATCCCAATTTGAACGAGGAATGGCACTGCGGGTATTCCCCCGATGGCTTGGGCATGAATCTGTTTGCAGAAACATGGGCAGCCTGTGCCATCAAGGATGGACAGATCCCCGCTTTGCGCTACTGCTACCACGCCGGTCAGGTGAATGTTTTCGGTTCGTAGGAAGCCGGATCTGTTGCAAAGAATGGGAATATGTGAGGAAAATCCACACCAAATCCTGTTTCCTAAGTGAGGATCTGTTCCTTGCGCAGTGGCATTGCAGCGATACTCCCCATGGATTGTGTCTACCTCTCCTTGTCGGAAGTGGAGAAGCTGTTTTCCAAAAGAAGGACAGGGCCTGCGAATCTGTTAATACCATTGCGGTGCATTCAACACGTTTGCCACTTAATAAATTACAATTGTAAGAGGTGTTTTTATGATGAACATACTGAAACGGAAGCGATTTACAGCATTCCTTTCCATGACATTGGTTATGATTGCTGTTGTGGCATTGTTTGCCTTTAAGCTTCCCACCCAAGCAGCCTCGGCAGGATTGACTATCAAATTTACTACTAACGGTAACTGGCAGCAATATGTCGACCATGAGTCTCCCGGCAACAGTGTTTCTTACGATACGACTAACTCAGATAAATCCAAATTTACTGTTTCCGGTTCCGATCCTTACATCAATATTTCTCTGTCCAACTATGTTACAGCGGCAGATTATATTGTCTATGTCAGATATGCTATTACGAATTTGACCGGAGCAACTTCTAATCCTACCCAAGCTGCGGTATATTATTTTAAGACTGACGAAACCAATTTCCACAGCGGTCTGACTTACTCCGGTTCTTCTACTCCCGGGGCACGGTATTCTAAGGTCGGACAGGCCGCAACCTTGAATAAGATCCGTCTCGACATTCCCAATAATGGTACATTTACTTCTCTGGTTCTCCATCTTTATGAAGTCTATATCGGACCTCCTTCCGGTTCCCCGGTTAAGTATACTGTTACCTTTAATACAGATGGTGGTAGTGCGGTTGCCGATCAATCCATTGGCTATAACGGCAAGCCCACCAATCCCGGTACCCCCACCAAGACATCCACAAATTCCAAGGCATACACCTTTAAGCATTGGCTCAACACTGCTACCAATGCTACTTTATCAAGTGCGCAGGTAGCATCTACTCCCATTACCGGTGATACTACCTATAAGGCAATTTATACCGAAGCCAATCGTTATGCAGTTACCTATAAGAAATATGACGGCACTACTATTAAAACGGAATATGTGACCCATGGGTCTAAGCCTACCAGTCCCCCGGCAAATCAGACCATGACGAATACAACTGAGACGCATTACGAGTGGGCCGGCTGGAAGAAGAACAACGCCGGTAATCCATTGACTGCTGCACAGGTAAAGGCACAGACCATTACCGCAGCTACCACCTTCCAGGCAAGCTTCAACGAAAGCTATCAGGTGCGTTTTCGTGTATACAACAACAATGCAACATACAAAAACTACAGTACTGCCTATGTGAAATATGTGCCCAGGGGTGCGACTATATCCTCGGTATTCCCTTCGCTTCCCCCTATCGAAACGGTATACCCTACCGGCGATGAAAGTACAAGTACAGAACGGTACGAAAAAACCGATTCCGAGAAGGTGTGGAGAAGGGTATATGTAGATGGTAGCGGTTCTATTGCAGTTACAGAATCGCAAGTTCTCGAACAGACTGTGTCTAAGGCAATGGATTACGAGGCGGTCTATCGCACGAAGTATGCGATCCGTTATTACAACGGAAGTACCCGCCTTTCCGAGACTGACTGGTGCTATGCTAATGCAAAGAACTTTGCATATAACGGAACACTTCCTACCAAATCCGGAAATGCATTTGTATGCTGGGTCAGGAGTACGAGTGCCAATACGGATGCAGTGAATACGGGCACCCCTCAGGTCCCCGGCTCTTCTAATATTACAGGCCCAACTTATTTCCATGCAAGATTCCTGAGTACCGGTTTCACAGGCACGGAGTACAAGTACAATGACACCGAGGGCAGTGAGACTCCCGGCATCGTAGCTACCCGTAAGGTAGAATGTACCAATACTACGAACCAGACCTATAGGATCACTACAGAGATCTATACCTATGGTATTTCCGACGGGTATTTTGATATTATGGAGAGTATTGACGGAAATTTCATTCTTTTCGGAAATACTCCCGGACACAGTATGACCGTCTACCGTGTTCCTTATAGCGGAAATGGTAAATGGGGAACCGCAGAGGAGATCGGCAATAAGGGCGGTAACGGCTATGTAGCTGTCAATTTGGATCCCTCCGGCACAAATAAGATCTACAATCCCAACAGCGGTGCAACAAGCACAGGCTATTGGCAGCTTCAGTGGCTCAATAATAGCTATACCAATGAGAACGGGAAGAGCTTTAATATCAACTATTTCCGCACCCAGGCCGGTCTGACAGAGATCAGCCGAGGTAATGTGACTGCGCCTTATGGCTACAAGCTCCGGATCGTGGTTACCTGCAAGCTGGACAGAGATTCCATTATCGGCGGTAACAATGTTCTCATCAGCACTCCGGATTATACCTATGTGAACTATATACATGGGAGCGATTCCACGAAGAACAAGTCTTATCCCTGGTCCTCTAAGGGTGAAGCCATTACTGCAAGTGAGCCCAAGACAAATAACGATCTGGTCAATGTGAATGTTCCCATCCAGTACGACTTCTGTGTCCATGACTACTATATGGATCTGTACGACGTGGAGAAAACCCACAAGACCGCAGCAAACAAGGTCCAGCAGATGCTTGACAAGGATAAGAAGCAGATCAAGGAGACCTATGTGGGCTTGATCAATGTCCTTAGGAATGCGGCTGCAGGAAACCACGGCGTAAACAACCGTGCAGTCTATCAGTATCTCTTTACCCATGGTAATGAGCCCATTTTCTCCTGGGAAAACCGGGGGAAGTATAGCGGAACCGATACCCTCTACTACAATACCGACTGTGACGGTGTGCATAACAAGTATGTTAACATCCAATACAAGGTAGTCCATGAGGATGCAAGAACCGTGTACGAAACCCACTGCTTCGTTGGCAATAAATCCGACGATCCTACTACAGAATCCGGTGCAAGTTTCAGCGTAAAGAACAATCATAATGAGGCCGCAGTGGACTTCACCAAGGATCACAAGGTTACCGTTACCACCACAGTCACTTCTGCCACTACCGGTGTGAAGGACAGCTTTGATAATGCTGTGATCAGCAACTTTAGCAGGTCTGCGGAATCCTACTTCTTTGCTCCCCGTTTTGTAGTTGCGGATTATAGCACCACAGCATATACCTCCGTGCAGCGGGAGTCTCGGATCTATGATGCTACATTCAATACCTACAAGAGTGCTGTGGATGGAGCCAAGGAATCTGCACTTACTGCTCGAACCTACGGAGCTAGCGCTCCTGCCCGGATCTATAACCACAGTGATAAGGATGCTTGTGATCGGATCTATTATTCCTTTACCACAGACTATACCCATAACCTCCATCCGACTACCCAGAGAATGATCAATGGGGTCGAGTCCGTTACCTTTACCACCAAGGTTATCAATGTTCCCAAACGAATGGATAGCTCCGAGGTGAATGGCACTGCCCCGAGGAAGACCATTGTGCGAAACTTCTATGTGATCCCGGCAAATGTGATTGCCTTCGATGAGGGAGCTATAACCTTCTTCTCGGATAGCGAAGGAAATGGAGTTTGGAATCTGACCGGTGACTATAAGGATCCCTATCAGACCTCAGATGCGGATACCCGTGAGACAGAGGGTGCTAACACAACCAAAACCGGTGTGTCCTATCCCGCTAACAGCATTCACGGCAATAACAATGCCTTCCTTGCCCGAACTGAGGTGGATTATGTTGGACAATCCCGTATGACGACCGTTGACGGTAGCTACACCACCGACAGCGCGGGGAATCAGGTTAGAGCCAATCAGGAGCGATATGGTATTTTCACCTTTACGGGAACGGGCTTCGACATCATTTCCCGTACCGGACGGAATACAGGTGTGCTGGTTGCAGCCGTCTATAAGGGTGAGCTGACAGAAGAGCAGTGCAAGAATGCCACACCCGTCCAAAACATCCTTGTAGATACCTATCTGGATTCCGACACCCTATATCAGATCCCTGTAATCAAGTATGAGCTGAAGAACGCAACCGGAGGACGGACACACGGCACCTATACAGTTTACTTCCGGGCCTATTACCACGAAATATTCGACCATAATTTGAACCTGGCTAAGCGTGCACCGGTCACCGAGGCACAGATCTGTGAACTCCTGGGCTGGGATCCTGCGGTTCCTTCCACCATTCTCTTGGCAGAGTCCGGAGATACGCGCCCTGCTACCCGTACGGACGGAAAGAACAGCTACGACGTCTATGTCGACGGCATCCGTGTTTACAACACCCTGGGCACCCTCAAAGAGGCTCCCGCTTCCGTGACAAATATTTACTCCAATACAGATAGTGCCACCAAATATGCGGCCTATGCTGTCTACAACTGCGGCAGCATCCTCAGCAAGAATAAGAATCTGGAGCACTTCGTCGGTCCCGAGGTCAACCCCGTGTTCTATAATGTCAGCGATCTGCTGGTGGACTCCGGCACGACTGATTGGGTCGGTGGCCTCACGGGAGCGAATGCGGTTAACGGTATTCTCTATATTGCGGCACCTATGCCTGACGGATACGTGGATGATAACGGGGGACAGACCGGTAACGACTCCGGCAGTGGCGACGGTTTGATCCATTCCGGCTTCCACCTGGGCATGTCCGGTGTGCTGTACACCGAGACCGTTAACGGTAAGAACTATGTCTATCGCATGGCAGACACCAACAACGATGGCACCCCCGATACAAAGGAACGGATCAAGCACAACGGTCAGGATGTGTACTATCTGGTGCAGAACGGTAAAACCGTCTATTATGCCGGAAGTACTCAGCTTACGGGTGTGCAATTCTACGCCGCCTGCGATCAAACTGTCTGCTACTATGATGCCAAGTATGATTCCATCGGTCCCGAGCATGAGATTTACTTGAAGAAGAACAGCGGTATCGCTATGGATATCGCAGGTGGCAATAAGGCGAAGACGGTTCATGTAGGTCTCCGATCCTTAGACGGTGTTGCAATTACCGTAAAGGTATGGGATGGAACAGCCTGGGTCAACTTGTGCGAGAATCTCAAGACTCGGACAGAGACTTACTTCGATGCAACTGCTGCGGTCAACAGTACAAGCGGAAAGCTCTACCTGAAGGTAACCTCCGGTAATTATGCTTCTATCGTCAACATCAAGGCAGTAGGCGGAAACACACCTTCTGTCAGCTACCGTACAATTATGGATGCCTTGGAGATCTTCAAGGCTGAGGCAGAGACACCTCTTGTAGATGAGGGGATGAAGATCTCCCACTCTCTGAATCTGGCAGCGGACATTTCTATGAATTATGCAGTGCCTGTAACGGCACTGGAGGGTGTAGAGAACAGTTACATGACTGTAGAGCTCCCTGTTTATGAAGGGAATACCCTTGTCGGTAGCAAATTCGTTACCCTTGAGCCTGTGCAGCAGGAGTATTACTATTACTACACTCTGAACGGTCTGACGGCTGTGAACATGAACGATGAGCTTAAGGCGGAGCTTCATTACGTCAGAGACGGCAGAAGCTATGTTTCTGCAACGGATCATTACTCTATTGCCCGGTATGCCTATATCCAACTGGAGAAGGAAACCATCGCCCCGAGCCTCAAGACCCTCTGTGCAGAGCTTCTGCGCTACGGCAGCTACGCACAGATCTTTAAGGGTTACCGCACCGATGCCCTTGCGGACAGCCTAATGACAGAGGCACACAGAGCGCTTCTTCGTGACCCGTCTACAGTGACCTTCGGCAGCAACAATGCTGTTCTGGAGGATCTGGAGGCTCCTGCAGTCCACTGGAATGGCAAGTCCCTGGATTTGGGATCTAAGGTGGCGGTGAAATTTGTGTTCAGTCTCTCCGATTATGAGGGCAGGGTAGAGGACCTCACCCTCTCTGTGACCTACACAGCTATTGACGGTACCGAGAAGACAGCAGTAATCACCGGCGCCGAGGTATACAACGAGGCAAACGGTTTCTATGTATTCACCTTCGACGGGCTCCTTGCCGCAGAGCTCCGTAGTGTCCTGCATGTCCGTGTTTGTGAGAATGGAACCCCCATTTCTCAGACCATGGTCTATAGCCCCGACACCTACGGCAATGGTAAGACAGATACCCTGGGCAACCTGTGCAAGGCACTCTTTGCCTACAGCGATGCCGCCAAGGAATATTTTCTCCAATGATCCTTCCCATGGGTAAAATGGGTTAACCCCCTTTCGCAACAGCATAATACTCCAAATGGGCTGCCACAGGGCAGCCCATTTTTTCGTTGCAGAGGATCCCACAGAGAACAAAATTCCGATTTATGGAGCTGTTTATCGTATAACACCGTAGGGGCGACCTGTGGTCGCCCGGTCATTGTCGCAAAACG
>JAZRGR010000080.1:0-2329 GCA_045644345.1 Faecousia sp.
TGGCTACTTTTTATAGCCCACAAGGGCGTAGGAACTCGTACAAGACGACTTATGTGCCCTGTAGGGCACATAAGATCCAATTAAAAGTGTCAACTTTTAATTGAATAGTAGTATTAGCGGTGCTCTTTCTGATAGAACTCAAACACTTTATCAGAAAGTAGTATTAGGGAAGCTCTGATGAAATCGCCGAGAGCAATCGGCGATTTCATCAGAGCTTCCTTAGATTACCGGAGATGAAATTACTGGTATTTGGAAAAGAAACTTGATATCTTGTCGATTTATGATATAATGAATGTGTATATTCTGTAAATTCACGGAGGATCTTATGGCAAAGTTACGATCCAAACGAAAAATCATATTTTCTGTCATACTGTTTATGGCACTTCTGGCTGTTTTCTTCCTGCTGACAGGAGATAATGCCCGACTGATCAAGGAGCTGTTCTCGGGAGAGCTGAGCAACGACGAACTGCGAGACCGCCTCATGGACTTAGGACTGGGTGGCTATGCCACCATAGCCGCCCTCTCTATGATCCAGGTGGTATGCACCGTGATCCCCGCAGAGCCCATCCAGGTTTTAGGAGGCTTGGCCTTCGGCTTCCCTGTAGGTCTGCTATGCTGTGCCGCCGGCGTGCTGGTAGGCAATGCCGTGATCTTCATCCTGTACAAGACATTCGGCAACCGTCTACGGGATTACTTCACCCGCAACCTGTCCTTTGACCTGGACAAGGTAGCCAATTCCTCCCGTATTGTGGCAGTGATCCTGCTGCTGTACTTCCTGCCCGCCATTCCCTACGGCATGATCTGCTTCTTTGCCGCAGGCTTGGGGATGCGGTTCCATCGGTATATGGCCGCCACCTTCTTAGGTGCACTTCCCTCTATCTGCATTGGTGTAGGATTAGGTAACATGACCCTGACCACCTCCTGGGTGTTCACCCTGTGCGTTTTCCTGATCCTCATTGGGCTACTGATCCTCATGTCTCTCAAAAGGGAGTGGATCTTCACCAAGATCAATGCCTTCGCCACTAAGCCTCCCTATTCCTCCAAGACCACTGTCCGTGCCGTAAATCCATTCCTGCTCCTGCCTCTGTATTGGGGCTGTAAGCTGCTATTCCTCCTGAGAGGTGTCCGGGTTAAGTCGGTGAACAAGGTGGGACATCAACCGCAGCAACCCTCGATCATCCTGTGCAATCACGGCTCCTTCATCGACTTCCTCTTTGCTGAGACACTGCTGTTAAAAGTTCGCCCCAGCTTCGTAGTTGCCAGACTCTATTTCTATCACAGATTCGTAGGGTGGCTCCTGCGGCAGTTGGGATGCTTCCCCAAGAGTATGTTCGCCCTGGATCTGGAGAGCACCAAGAACTGCCTGCGAGTGCTCAAGGAGGGTCGGGTCCTTGCTATGATGCCGGAAGCAAGGCTGTCTACCGCAGGGTCCTTCGAGGACATCCAGGACGGCACCTTCCCCTTCCTGAAAAAGACGGGAGTTCCCGTATATACCGTCAAACTCAAGGGCGACTATCTCTCCAACCCCAAGTGGGGCAGGGGCTTCCGCCGCGGCTCTGTGGTAGAGGCAGAGTTAGATCTCCTGTTCACCCCGGAGGATCTGCAGACCCTATCTGTTACCGAGATTCAAGAGGCCGTGGAGCAACGGCTCTATTATGACGAGCACCAATGGCTGGAATCCAAACCGGAGCTCCGCTACCGCTCCAAGCGTATGGCAGAGGGCTTAGAGAATATTCTGACCACCTGTCCCAAGTGCGGACGGAAATTCTGCCTGCACACCAAGGGGATCACCCTGTCCTGTGACCATTGTGGCATCCTAACCACAGTGGATGAGCGGTACCGCTTTACGGGAGGAGTCCCCTTCCTCCACCATGGGCAGTGGTACGAAGCACAGAGAGCCGCCCTGGAGCAGGAGATCCTCTCCGATCCCGACTATGTATTGGAATCCGAGGTTTCCCTCCGTCTACCCTCCCAAGACGGCAGGTCTCTGACTCGCCCTGCCGGAGAGGGCATCTGTCGCTTAGATCGCAGTGGCCTGACCTACAAGGGCACTGTAGACGGGCAGGAGGAAGTGCGATTCTTCCCCATAGACAAAATTTATCGGCTCCTCTTCGGTGCCGGCGAGGATTTCGAGGTATACAAGGGTAGTGAGATCCATTATTTCGTTCCCCGAGAGCCTCGTTCCTGTGTAGAGTGGTACATGGCTTCCGCCATCCTCCACGACCGCCAAAAGAGAGATTGATCCCTCTTCAAATTCCGATTTGTCGGTCTGTTGATTTCCGAATTTGTTCGAAGTCGGAGGCCAAGCGGTCTTAGGAAGACAACAGGT
>JAZRGR010000081.1:0-7393 GCA_045644345.1 Faecousia sp.
TACTAGTTCTTGATAAAAATGTTTAAAACATTTTTATAGCACCGTAGGTGCGTCAAGAACTGCATGAGACGGGATTTTGCAATTTTCTATATCAAAAATTGCAAAATCGCAACGCGTTAGCGGTGCTCTTTCTGATAGAAATCAAACATTTCTATCAGAAAGTAGTATGAGATAGCAACAGGGTATCGAGAAAGGAAGTTTATACTATGATTACGGTCATTAAAAAGGGCACCTCCCAAGAACAGCTCGACCATCTGATCTCCTGGTTAAAGAGTCGGAACTTGGATGTGCATGTTTCCCACGGGGAGAACTATACGGTTCTGGGTCTCATCGGCAATACAGGCAATATTGATATGGAACTGCTGGGCAGTCTGGATATCGTAGAATCCGTCAAACGGGTCACGGAGCCCTATAAGCAGTGCAACCGCCAATTCCACCCCGAGGATACGGTGATCACCGTAGGCAATGCCAAGATCGGCGGCGGACATTTTGCCATGATCGCAGGCCCCTGCTCCGTGGAGACAGAGGATCAGATCATCGAGGTCGCCCGGGCTGTCAAGGCGGCAGGGGCAGACATCCTCCGAGGCGGAGCCTTCAAACCCCGTACCTCCCCCTATGACTTCCAGGGTCTGGGTGCAGAGGGCATCCGCCTGCTGCTGGAGGCTAAGAGGGCAACATCCATGCCCATCGTCACCGAGATCATGAACATCAACGCTCTGGAGCTGTTTGCAGATGTGGACATCATCCAAGTCGGTGCACGGAATATGCAGAATTTCGACCTGCTAAAGGAGCTGGGCAAGACGGACAAGCCCATCCTCTTAAAGCGGGGTCTTGCCAACACCCTCAAGGAATTCCTCATGAGTGCAGAATACATCCTGTCCGAGGGCAACGGGAACGTGATCCTCTGCGAGCGAGGGATCCGCACCTTCGACACCTATGCCCGTAATACCCTTGACTTAACAGCCGTGCCTATGCTCCACGAGCTGTCTCACCTGCCTGTGATCGTAGACCCCAGTCATGCCACGGGCAAGATCCGCCTGATCCCTCCCATGGCTCTGGCGGCAGTGGCATGCGGAGCAGACGGTATCATGGTCGAGGTTCACAACGATCCCCTTCACGCCCTGTGTGACGGGGCTCAGTCCCTTAAGCCGGAGCAGTTTTCTGACCTGGCACGACGGGTCCGTATCGTAAGGGAGGCAGTCTTATGACCGTGGGCATTGTAGGCTTGGGTCTCATCGGAGGCTCCCTGGCACGTGCCTACCGCGCCCGTGGCCATCGGGTGCTGGTATACGACATAGATGCCTCCGTATCGGACTTTGCCCTTATGGCAGGTGCCGCAGACGGACTCCTTACAGACAGTGCCTTGGGAGACTGCGAGCTGATCCTCCTGGCGATCTATCCCGAAGCAGCCATAGCCTGGCTGGAGGATAAGGCTCCCCTGCTTAAGAACACTGTCATAGACTGTTGCGGTGTCAAGACAGAGCTCTGCAGTATCGCCTTCCCCTTAGCAGAGGAACACGGCTTCCTCTTTGTAGGGGGGCATCCTATGGCAGGGACCCATTTTTCCGGCTTTAAGTATAGCCGTGCCACCCTGTTCAAGGGTGCGCCTATGGTGCTGGTTCCTCCCCGTCGGGATGATATGCAGCTCATTGATCGGATCACCGAGCTGCTGGAGCCCTGCGAATTCGGCAAATTCTCTGTGACTACCGCTCAGAAGCACGACGAGATGATCGCCTTTACCTCACAGCTCCCCCACTTAGTCTCCAATGCCTTTATTAAGAGCCCCACCGCAGGACTGCACAGGGGCTTTTCCGCAGGGAGCTACAAGGATCTGACCCGTGTAGCATGGCTCAATGCCCATATGTGGACGGAGCTGTTCTTAGAGAACAGGGAGCACCTGCTCTCGGAGCTGGATATCCTCATGGCAGAATTACAGAAATACCGTACCGCTTTAGAGGATCGGGACAGCCGGGAGCTGTGCCGCCTCTTGGAGGAAGGGAAGAAACGGAAGGAGGACATCGGATGAACGTGGTAACTGTCCAAGCCTCACGGACCTATGATGTCAAGATCGGCAGGGGGCTCCTGGACACACTGGGGACAGAGCTGTCCCGGATCGCCGTGGGCAAGGTTCTGGTGGTCACGGATGAGAATGTAGCCCCCCTGTACCTGGGACGGGTCTATCGGAGCCTGACCCAAGAGGGCTTCACAGTCTACACCTTCTCCGTCCCCGCAGGAGAGAGCTCCAAGGATCTAAAATATTATGTAAACCTGTTAGAGCTCATAGCAGACAAGGGGCTCACCCGCTCCGACACCCTGATTGCCTTGGGTGGGGGTGTTGTGGGAGATCTGACGGGCTTTGTAGCCGCCTCCTATTTGCGTGGGATCTCCTTCGTACAGGTTCCTACCACCCTCCTTGCCATGGTGGACTCCTCCGTAGGGGGCAAGACCGCCGTGAACCTTAGAGCAGGGAAGAATCTGGCAGGTGCCTTCCACCAGCCCTCCCTGGTTCTGTGTGATACCGAACTGTTAGACAGTCTGCCTCGGGATGTTTTCCGTTGTGGCTGTGCCGAGGTGATCAAGACCGCCATCCTCTTTGACAGAGAATTATTCGATCATTTACAATCAAAAGGCATCAATTTCGATCCCGAATGGGTCATTACCCGTTGCATTCAGTGGAAACGGGACATTGTCTGTGCCGATGAATTCGACCGTGGGCAGAGACAGCTCCTGAATTTAGGCCATACCGTAGCCCATGCCATAGAGCATCTGACGGAATATGATACTCCCCACGGCTATGCCGTTGCCGCAGGGTGCTGTATCCTTGCCCGTGCCTTTGCACGGGATGCAGAGCAGATCGTTTCCTGCTTCCGCACCTTCGGTCTGCCCACAGACAGCTATTTTTCCCCCAAGCTCCTTGCAGGAGGAGCCCTTATGGATAAGAAACGGCAGGGGGATACCATCACCCTGGTGATCCCCCTTGACATCGGCAACTGTGAACTCAGAAAGGTTCCTATTACGGAACTGGAATCCATCCTTAAGGCAGGTGTAGAACATGACTGAAACCCTATCCCCCCGTCCCATTGGCGGTACCATAGAGGCAATTTCCTCCAAATCCCACGGTCACCGCTTGCTCATCTGTGCCGCATTGGCAGACCGTCCCTCAGAGATCTACTGCCCCCAGCGTTCTGCAGACATTGATGCAACGGTAAATTGCCTCACTGCTTTGGGTGCTGAGATAGATTATGTAAACCAAACCTTCCACGTAGAGCCTATAACAGAGCCTCGCTTCGGGACTCTGGACTGTGGCGAGAGTGGCTCTACCCTCCGCTTCCTCCTGCCCGTTGTAGCTGCTCTGGGCTGTGGGGCAGAGTTCATCCTACGGGGCAGATTGCCCCGTCGTCCCCTGTCCCCCCTGTGGGAGCTGTTAGAGGATAGGGGCATGACCCTCAGCCGCCCCGCCCCGGACCGCCTGCGGATCGAGGGCAAGCTCAAGGGCGGTGCATTCCCCCTGGCAGGCAACATATCCTCTCAATTTATTACGGGTCTGCTCCTGGCTCTGCCCCTGTTGGAGCAGGACAGTGAGATCCGCCTGACCACCCCTCTGGAGTCCTCGCCCTATGTGGAGCTGACACTGGCAGTGCTCCGCCTCTTCGGTCTGCGGATGCCTCCCTTTGCAGAGGGCTGGCAGATCCCCGGGGGTATGCAGTACCGTTCCCCCGGCAGACTCAGGGTAGAGGGGGACTGGTCCAATGCCGCCTTCTGGCTGTGTGCGGGAGCCATTTCCCACCCGGTTACGGTCTTGGGCTTGGATAGGAATTCCACCCAGGGAGACCGTCGCATCGCCGATCTCTTAGAAGCCTTCGGTGCCCAAGTACTTGCCCATGACACAGGAGTGACCGTATCCCCCGCACCCTTAAAGGGGATTACCGTTGATGTACGGGACATCCCCGACCTGGTACCGCCCCTTGCATTGGTTGCCGCCTGTGCAGAGGGTACGACGGTCATTACGGGAGCTGCCCGTCTCAGACTGAAGGAAAGTGACCGTTTAGAGAGCATTTCCGCCGCCCTCCGTTCTCTGGGCGGACGGGTAGAGACCCGGTCGGATGGGCTCATCATCCGGGGAGGCAAGCTCTTTGGCGGCAGGGTCAATGCCATGGATGACCATCGGATCGCCATGCTGGGGGCGGTGGCCTCCTGCGTGTGCTCTGCCTCGGTTCGTGTTGTAGGTGCCGAGGCTGTGGAGAAATCCTACCCCGATTTCTGGGAGGATTTAGAAAGGCTACAGGTTGAACAATGAGTAACAGCTACGGAACTGCCCTACGACTGACCATTTTCGGTCAATCCCACGGTCCTGCCATCGGCATGACCTTAGAGGGTCTGCCCGGCGGCTTCCGGATAGACGGCAAGGCACTGCAAACCTTCCTAAACCGCCGCGCACCGGGGCAGGGTGCCCACACTACCTCCCGTAAGGAAGCAGACATCCCGGAATTCCTCAGCGGATTGGTCAAGGGCAAGACCTGCGGTGCTCCCTTATGCGCCGTGATCCCCAACACCAACGTCCGTTCTCGGGACTATGACAATGTGCAGAAGATCCCCCGTCCCTCCCACGCAGACTACCCCGCCTATGTAAAGTACGGGGAAGCCCATGACAGTCGCGGCGGTGGCAAATTCTCCGGCAGACTGACCGCCCCCCTGTGCATTGCAGGTGGGCTATGTCTCCAGCTCTTAGAGCAGAAGGGGATCACCGTCGGTGCTCAGATCCTGCAGATCGGCTCTGTGACCAATCCCCGTTTTGACCCCCTGCAGCCTATGATCCCCTCTGCCTACGCAGAGCCTACGGAGGACATGCTGGAGGAGATTGCCGCAGCCAAGGCTGACTCAGACAGCGTAGGCGGCATCATCGAATGTGCGGTGGTGGGACTGCCTGTGGGCTTGGGCGAGCCTATGTTCGACGGTTTGGAGAATCGGCTGGCACAGATCCTCTTTGCCATCCCGGGGATCAAGGGTGTGGACTTCGGCTCCGGCTTCGACTGCGCCGGTATGCGAGGGAGCACCCACAACGACCCGTATTATGTAAACCAAGACAAAGAAATTAAGACCCGTACCAACCATGCCGGAGGCATCCTGGGGGGGCTGTCTACCTCTATGCCCCTGATCCTCCGTGTAGCTGTCAAGCCCACTGCCTCCATCGCCCGTCCCCAGGAGACCGTGACCTACGACGGCAAGGGCGGCATGCTGGAGATCAAGGGCAGACACGACCCCTGTATCGTCCCCCGTGCCGTTCCTTGTGTGGAGGCTGCAGTGGCAATTGCCATCTTAGACACTATATTGGAGGCAGGCCAATGGACCTGAATACCTACCGTCGGGAGATCGACTGTATCGATGACGAGATCATCCGCCTGTTTTGCAAGCGGATGGAGTTAGCCGCCCAAATCGGCGCATATAAGAGGGATCGGGGCTTGCCCGTTTTCCAGCCCAAACGGGAGCAGGAAAAGCTGGACTACGTCAAACGCAGGGTCCCCGAGGAGCTGGGAGCGTATACCTGCGACCTGTTTTCCCACCTGTTTTCCCTGAGCCGTTCCTATCAGGAAACACGCAGTGCAGGGCAGACCTTCGGTCTTTTGGGGGAGCACCTGTCTCACAGCTATTCCCCACGGATCCACAGGGAGCTGGGGGACTATTCCTATGAGCTGTTTGAGGTTGCTCCCGAGGATTTGGATCAGTTTCTCAAGGAGGGGGCCTTCCGGGGGCTCAACGTGACCATCCCCTACAAGAAGGCGGTCATGGCATACTGTGCCGAGCTGTCTGACACCGCCCGAGCTATGGGCTGTGTCAATACCCTCATCCGTCGCAAGGACGGCAGTCTCTACGGGGATAACACCGATGCCGCCGGCTTTGCACGGCTCTTGGATCGCAACGGTGGGATCCGGTCGGGGCAGAAGGCTCTGGTCTTAGGCTCCGGGGGAGCCGCAGGGACCGTGTGCCGTGTTTTGGAGAGTCGCGGAGCCATAGCGGTGCAGATCTCCCGTACAGGTGTAAATAATTATGTAAACCTATATGACCATAAGGACGCAGTCCTCCTGGTCAATGCAACTCCCGTGGGAATGTATCCCAACAATGGAGAGAGTCTTGTAGACCTATCCCGTCTGCCCGGACTCCGCTGTGTCTTAGATCTCATCTATAATCCGAGCTATACCAAGCTTTTATTAGATGCACGGGCTCTCGGGCTTCGGTGTGAAAACGGTCTGTCCATGCTGGTTGCCCAAGCAGCAGAGGCGTCCCGCTTGTTCACAGGAGCAGAACCGGAGGAAAGCAAGGTAGAACGTATATTATGTAAACTTAGATCCGAAATGGAGAATATTATTCTCATCGGTATGCCCGGTTGCGGCAAGTCTACCGTAGGGAGAGCATTGGCTGAGCGGTTGGGCAGACCCTTTGTGGATGCAGATGCCGAGATCGTCAAGGAGATCGGGGATATCCCCACCTTCTTTGCACAGCAGGGGGAAGAAGCCTTCCGCAGGATCGAAACCTCTGTCCTCGCCCGATTGGGCAAGGAGTCCGGTCTCGTCATCGCCACCGGCGGCGGCTGTGTCACCCGTGAGGAGAACTATCCCCTGCTCCATCAGAATGGGGTGATCCTCCGTATAGACCGTCCCCTGCCCCTCTTAGCCACAGAGGGCAGACCCATCAGTCGGAATACAGATCTGTCCCTGCTCTTTGCCCAACGGGATCCCCTATATGCGGACTTTGCAGACCTTACCGTAGACAATGACGGAACCATTGCCAACACTGTAGAAAGGATACTGAACCTGTTATGAAGATCCTTGTCTTAAACGGACCCAATTTAAATATGTTAGGCATACGGGAGCCGGAAATTTACGGGGATCGGACTTATGCCGCCTTGGTGTCCTATATTCGGGAGTCTGCCCGTGAGCTGGGCTGTGAGGTAGATGTGCGACAGAGCAATCACGAGGGCATCTTGGTGGATTGGATCCAGGAGGCTTACGGAAGCTTTGACGGCATTGTTATCAATCCTGCCGCCTATACCCATACCTCCGTAGCTATATTGGATGCCCTTAAGGCAGTAGCCCTCCCTGCGGTGGAGGTCCACCTGTCCGACGTAGACAGCCGTGAGCCCTTCCGCCACATTTCCTATGCAGGCAAGGCTTGCATCGCCACCTACAAGGGTCTGGGCTTCGAGGGCTACCACGCAGCCCTAAAGCACCTGACCAAACAACCATAATATACCAAATCCCGATTTATGGAGCTGTTTATCGTATAACACCGTAGGGGCGACCTGTGGTCGCCCGGTCATTGTCGTTAAACGACAATGACGAAATTACGGGATTATCACGAGATTTCCGACAAAATCGAAACATTTTGCGGGCGACCA
>JAZRGR010000082.1:0-10606 GCA_045644345.1 Faecousia sp.
TTTCTACCTCTTGGTTGCGCCACTGCCGCATTGCATCCCACTGGATATCCTTCTTACGGGCACAAGCCACCCAACGGTAGCCTTCGGGAGCGGGATAATCAGATTCATCCATTGACTCCCGTTCTCCATAGGAATACTCCACACAGTCTTGCTTAACCAGGAACATCTCAGGCCAGCGACCGCCGATCTGGTACCAGTCATATACGGAGTCGGGATTATACCATTCACCATACTGACCGGTTTCCTCGTTTTTGCATCCGCCGTTATCCTCAACGAATGCCTCGAAAGATGCGTAGAGCTTCTTCCTGGGATACCCAGGAAGGGCTTTCATCTTCTTGGCCTTCTTTGTCCGTTTCGGGTGCTTCAGCGGACCGGCTTCCTTCTGGAATACCAAGCCATCCTTAATGACGAACTTATGCCAAATGGGATAGGCATCAATTTCCAAGATGCGGCCGTCCGGCATTACGACACAGTCCACCTTCTTCTCGAACTCACTCCGGTAGTATTCAGTCCTATCATCGAAATCCAGGAACTCCGGATTCTCAGTACTGCAGTAGAACCGTTCCATGGCATCATCTACCACCGGAAGCAGCTCTCGTCCAAAGCTTGTTTGGACATTGGTCAGCCGACCAAGGAACAAACCAAAGAGCGCACTCTCCAAGGTCTTACCGGGATGCTTTGCTCTCAGGTCTTCCATTTGACCCAGGACTTCATTTTCCCATTCAGGTTCCGGAGTGGTTTCCGGGAGATCTACAAACAACATACTTCTAAAATGCATAGTAATTTCCTTTCTGCCATTTAAGGCAGGTGGGCAACACAGCTTTCGCCAGTTGCCCACCATATAATAAAGTGGTTTTCGTTACCCTATGTGGGCAACTGGTTTTTACTGTGATCCTCGCAGGAATCACTATTCAATTAGAGGTCATTTCATATAGCGTTTGATGACTGCTGTCAGCTTGTTGGGTAGCTCATTCAGATCGGTGATATCAAGGAAGGAGTCGCCATAGATACGCTCAATATTCTGCTTATCATCACCAATAGCGGCGGCAACAAAGAGAATGCCTTTGCGCTTGTACTCCTGCTTGATGCCACGAAGATCTTCCTCCGCTGCAGTGCCGCTATAGCCCCGCGCTGCAGGCTGCCCGTCAGAGACCAGGATTAAGATTCGAACCTCCTCTGTCCGCTTGGAAAGTTGCTCAGCCACAAATCGAAGGGCTGCGCCATCACGGTTACTTCCCCGGGCAGAGATGTCCATCAGCCGGTACTTGTCATTCTTATCAATGCTGTCAAACTCGGCGTAGGAATACAGATCCACATCTGCACCCCAACCGGTAGAATGACCGTAGACCATGATCGGAATGTTCAGCGACTGGCAGAAGTCGTACAGAATGATGGCTGAAGCACGTGCATAGCTTGCTCGATCGCCACAGCTCATAGAACCGGATTCGTCCAAAAGCAAGCCCACACTGATACGTGGGATTTCGTTGGGAAGATTGTTCTTATAGAACACCTTGCCATCGTTCCTACACAAGGCGTGTGCATCCAGACGCCTTCCCATCACCAGACCGGTTTGTTTACCACCACGCTGCTGATCCTTCAGCTTTTGCACCAGACTGCGCTGGAGCTGCTTAGAGATGGTAAGTAAGGGACCCGCAATTTCGTGATACTGATCCTGAAGCTCGTCATCTACATCGCTGATCCTGTGGACTTTCATGTCGACTCCGCTGTGGATATCACCGTAGGAGATACTTTGGGCAGTTTCGTTCAATTCTCGAAGCCGTTCGTTCTCCAACTGCTTGCAAGCAGCTTTCTCCGCCATCTTCTCCAGCATTCGCTCGATATCCGAAGCTGCGGACTCACTGTGCTCGCGATGATAATCGGCGTCGTATTGGACCTCGCCACCAACCGGCTCCTCAACGGATTCGGTCTGGTGGAACGGAATACGACCGCCCTCTTCAGCGTTTACTTTCTGCTTGGACGAGCCTGTTCCGGAGCCTTCGATTCCATCGCTGACGGAGTCAGATGCATCGGCCTCGCCTGCAGAATCAGTCTCGGAAGATTTTTCTTCACCCCCAGACCCATTCTCAGATGCTTCAGGCTCGCCAGACTCATCTGACTTTCCGTCCGGTATCCCAGACCCATTTTCATCATCCGCGTTGGCGTCCGATCTGGTCTTCGCCCGAGCTGCCGCATTGGATGCGGTAATCTTGATCCGCATAGCACCTGCAACAGGGGTACCATTGCCGGTGCCCTCTGATGAGGTTCCGGCAATACTGGCAAGGATCTCGGATAGGACTTCACTTGCAGAAGCAGTGGCACCTGCGGCAGCCGCTTCTTCCTGCTTCTTTTTACAGAGCTCCAAATACTCCTCGATGTAATGCCAGCAACGGATCAGAATCAGGCTTACGATCTTCCATCGTTCTTTTGGATAGGGTGTGACCACTGCTGTATCGATATGTGGGATCAGCTTGAACACTGTTTGGATCCGTTCATCGTTCAACGGTGTTGCGCCGTACTTGATCTCGCCAAACTTGGCATATGAGAGAAGGATCTGCAGAATGGTATTGAAGATATGGCTCTCACCATCATCTTCCTTTTCCACCATCTCACTAACAGTGAGCATCTCGGAAAACTGACGTTCTCGCATAGCCGTTAAGGTGAATCCCAGTACGCCGGGAAACTGATTCAGAATACAGTTTTCCACATAGCCGTCCTCTAAGATGTTGGCAATGCAGGAGGCAATCCGCTGGGCAAGCTCCATATTCCTCGGTTCTGTTTTGACAAAATCCCAAAATGCACGTTCGTTATCGGCATCCCGTGCTGTCTTCAGTTCCGGGGGTACCGGGAACCACTTGTAGCATTCCATGTACTTCAGATAAGTCTGGGAAACCAGGAAATCTGTGTAGAGCACATGACCAAGTTCGTGGGCAAACAAGCCGGTAATCAGATCATACCGATCCGCACGACCACGCACCTTTGTAACCATAGGATTACCGCTGTTGATCAGAATGGAAACATTGTTTGTGCAAGCTATATTGGGGTCATTCGGCTTCCAATACAGGTTAACATGGACCCGCCGGTTGTATTTGTACCGGCGGGTCTGTGCTGCTGCAATGTCTTCATAGTGACCTGCAAGGATCCGGGAGGTAAAAAACTGCTTATCCGTGATCTTGCTGCGCTTCTCGTTCAAAAGCTGCTTGACGCGCTTATGATTCACTCTCGCCATTGCAAACCCTCCTTAAGTCAGGAAGCTCTGCGGCGTTTCGGCGCAAAGATCGGTTCCAGTATGGCAGTCTTTAAGGTTTCACGATCCTCTTCGTCAGAGGTTGCCTTGCTGATGATGGTACACAGTGCACTGCGATATGGGTCTCCGGTAATCTCCGTGCTTGTGATCCAGTCGATGAGACTTCTCATACCGCAGGTTCCGTCAGTGATACCGTTTTTACGCATATACTCCGCCATATCGTTGACGACCTGCACCATCTGAGTTACCTGGTATTCATCGGTGGCACCGGTAACAGCCATAGCACGCTGCGCCATCACATCGGGAGCAGGAAGCTCAATGTCTTCCACCAGGCTCATTCTGTCGACAACAGATTGGTTCAGACCACGGCATCCCTCATAGGTGACATTCGTAGTGACCACAACGACTGTATCCGGGTGCCGCTCGATGATCTCACCGGTAGGCAGTGTGATGGACCCAGTCTGCTCCAAAAGGGAGTTCAGACCGACCAGGACACCAGGCTGTGTGATGACGGTAGGCTCCTGGATCTCCACAACATAGCCGTTCTTCAGAGCCTTAATGAAATCTGTCTCCACATAGGTGTAGGTCTGTCCGGATGATCCATTGGTAGGAGCAACAGCAGTCAGCGCCTTGATTTTCTCCGTAACCATATCCATAACGACCGACATACAGTCTCTGGAGGTAGCATCATCGTTCTGAAGCCCGGTAAGGCTCTCGAAAACACCAGCAGGATCAAAATCCATATCATCCAGATCCGGAAGGTTCATTAGCTTTGCCACATTTGCATAGTTGATGCCGCCCATGGACCGGAGGATCTCTCGCTCCTTATCCAGTTCCTCATCACCGGTGGTCATTGCATCGGTCTTGGGGAATACCATACCCACAAAGTCAAAGACTTCTGTGGAGGCCGAGCAGGTGTACTTCATATACGGAAGATGCAGGCCGGCCGCAATTGCCCGAGCACCTTGGGTCTTACCTGTGCCGGCAGGGCCGCGCAGAAGGAAGTTCCGCATCTGCATAGGCTTACCGGTAGTGCTCAAAGCGTGCTTGCAAATATCGACCACTTCATCGGGAATGATGTACCAGTTCTCCAGCTTGGGCACCAGCATTTCTTCCAAAACGGAGAGCTTGCGGGTTCCGGTCATCTGATACTGGCCAACAAAGTCCTTGTGGTCAATAGAAGCTTTAGCAGCAGAAACTGTAACCCTTCCGGTTTGGGCAAAAACAGTAAATTCACCCGCCAGAACGGAAGTGGGTGTGTAGACGCCGGCTAACAAATGACTCTGGGAGACACGAAGCACATTTCCGGACTTATCCAGTGTGACCTTAATATGTGCCGGGCAAGAATCATCCTTGATCCGACGATAGGCATTGTCACAAAGGATCGCCATTGCATTCGTGGTTTTGGTCATATCCGGATACCCTGCATTTCTCTGATCGAAATAAGTCTGGAAGTTTTCATCAAACTCATCGTCTTTCAGAAGCAACGGTACCAGGGCCATCATCACTGCAGCTCCGTCTCTGGCACTGGAATGCAGCTGGTAGTTCTCAATGGTTTCGGTGTTCTTATCGTACACACTGGCCATAATGTTACCGTTGCTGCTGTCAAACACCACCAAATGGTATATGTCCGTGCCGGCTGCAGACTTATACTCAGCGACTGTGCGGTGGTCGATAGATCCTACAGCGCCTTCGCCGATACCTGTCATACAGTTGCAAACAGCATGGATCGCTTTGATGACGGTAGCACACAGAGTTGCGTCTGTGCTGCTGCCGTACTTCGAGGAGACCTTTACCTTCTTACTCGGCAATGTGTTAAACGGTTCCGGTAAGGATTTGCCGAAGTTAAAGAGGTTATTCATAGATACACTCATAGTAATTTCCTTTCTGCAGTCTTACTGCTCAAATTGAATGATGATACCTTCGTCGCAGCAACGGGCACCGGGAAGGTCGTTGCGAATCAGTTCCTTGCAGATCTCTTCCCAGCTTTCGGTAACGGGAAGCTCGTCTGCAGAGATCAGGTATTCGCTGAGTCCTTCTGCAATTGCTTCGTTGCAACGATCGTTCAGTTCCATCACGTGGGCTTCTACCCACTGGAAGGCAATGAGACCAAAGTTCTCGCTGACTTCCTCTTCGTCATCCTCGTCCGAGGATGCATCAGTTGCAGAACCGGGCACAGGAGGCTGTGCGGGTGCAGGAGGCTCTTCCTTGGGTTTGACTTCCTCGAACACCACATCCATCACTGTCAGATTCCGCAGGATAACACGGCCACGACGGTAACCGCCTGCTCTATTCAGGATCACGTAGACAGGATTTCCTGCCATAATGTCTTCCTTTGCCTTGGGATTCTCCCATATCCATCTTACCTCAGGGAACTTGTCAAGCAAGATCTGTGTGATCCGGCGCTGAATGATCGCATATGCTATAGACTGCATATCCGTTTCCGTGGGAGGACTGGGCGGGGGTGGGAGTTCCAATGCGGGCTGAACAGGATCTACCTTCTTGGCAGACAAGAACAGCAGACGCAGAGTGGCGATAAAGATGCCGAGAATTACCAGCAGAAGAATGGGCCAAAGCCGGGTAATGTAGGTCAGCAATGCAAGCAGACCCAAAACTACCAAAGCTTCGTGGGCAAAGTGGCGCTTGAAGTTTTTGTCGTTCATTGTTTTTCTCCTTTTCCGGGCAACAAAAAAACGCACACAAGCAGTTGTTAATAGCCACTCGTGTGCGTTTATTGTGCCTCGTTCAATTATTGACAGCTCCTTTTACCCTTACAGGTTGAAGAAGTTGTTTCCACCGCCGAAGCCTTCATAGCCCGTAAAGTTACCGGGCATCTGCAGACTTTCCTGGGGTGCCTCTGCAGGGGCTGCAGGTGCAGGGGTGCTGGCATTGGGTACGGTGCTGCAGTTCTGTCCATCTCCGGACTTCTTGCCTCCACCGATGCCACTGAACTCCAACTCATCCAGGATGATGCAGGGCATGCTGCGCTTTTCCTTGGTCTCTTCATCCTCCCAAACATCCTCGTCATAACGGCCAGACAGGGTGATAAAAGAACCTTCCTTGAGGCCCATCTTGCGAATGCGGTCTACGAGGCCGGGATCGAAGCACTTAACCGTCAGATTGATCCAGCGGTGATTATCTTCTGCTCGGGGATCGTAAACCTTCTGACCTACACGGAAACGAACGAAATCACCCTTTTCAGAGAACTTGACTGCGGGCGAGTTCTGGTAGCCTTTCGAGACCACCACATTGGATGCGAAGAACTTTAACATAGCTGACTCCTTTCTGCAGGTATGCCCTGCAAAGCAAAATAATATATTTCAACCCGCTTACGCGAGCAGAAACCGGGGACAAAAAAAGAGCTACTTGCGACAAAAGACGCAAATAGCTCTATAAAACAGAATAACACTCGGACACTTTACGATTGCTCGCGCAAAACAAAGGAAACTCTTACGATAGCATTATACCATAGCTATTTGGATTAGTCAATCATTGAATTTGAATTTCTTTCTTCTCGGAATCCAAGGGCAATGCTGAACGAGCCAGAGTGATATAGCTGCAGATCACTTTATACCTATCTGCTTCATATACTTCTGTATTCTCAGAGATGAAAAGCTCAACGGAATCTCCGACTTTAAGGTTGCGAATAGGTCTGATGCCTACAAGACGGATTCTATACTTCTCTGACTGCAAATATAGCGCTTTGATTCTGTGGCGGATCGTAGTTCGATCCATATCCGTGCAAACTGCATGTATGCAAATGTACTTACCACTTACACATTGATCAAAGAGAAATGCAGCGCTCCCCAGACATAAAACCGCAGCCAATGCACAGGGAAGCCAAAACTGCCAGGTTCCACCGTAAATCAGTATCAGCAGAAGCATCGCCAGACTAATTGCTGTGCCTGCAAGCCGGAGCAGGATCTGCTTCCTGAGCGGTACAGGAAGCTGTAAGAATTTTTCTTTCATTTCTTGTCCTTTCTCACAGGAGAATAAGACGCTTCTTGCGAAGCAGACTCAAAACAGCTTTCACAACGCTATCTCGCGCCAATGCTCTTTCCATCTGGTTCTCCAAAATGTTGTTGAAAATAGTGTCCTTGGTGTAGATTCGCTCTACCAGTGCCTGCGTGTTTCCGCCGCCAAGCAATTTCTCTTCCATCGGGAGATTTCTGTCCATAAGGTAGGTCAGCTCTGCCATACTCAAAACCAGTCCTGCACTGCGCAGCCACTGCAGTGCCGTCTTCTCCATACCCCTCAAACCGAAATAGGGATGCTTTCTTTCTGCGGGAACCAAGGTGCATTTGGTCAGGGCTCGGTACTCCTCAGCACCGGAGCCATCGCACTTTACCACCAGACCCATTTTTAATAGCTGCTCAAAGGCAGTAAGGTCATTGGGACTGCCTACGCTGGCGAATTTACTGCGACCATTGAGCCAAAGCGCTGCTTTTGCACCGGTGAGACGGAATTTGTTTCCGCCGTGAGTGACATCCAGAATATATTCCGCACCCTCGGTCATAACCGCACCAATAGAAATGTATTTCATTGTACATACCTCGCTTTTTTGATGATTTTACTTAATTACACCGCGTAGATATGCAAAGTGCAACACCTAAAGCAAATACATCATGACCACGCACAGTCCAATGATGAGCACCACTCCAACAGCAAGTGCCACGATCTTCTTGATCAGCTCCTTATCCAAGCCCTCGCGTTCACGGTCGCTATCCGTGGGCAGAACATCCTCATAGTAACCGTCATAGCCGTCATCTGCCAGTTCAAAGACAACAGTTTTAGATTTCTTCTTGGGCTTTTTCTCTTTCGGCTTGGGCGGCTTGGCTATTTTCTTGGTTTTATTCTCCGGCTCGGTTTTTCCGGGTGTCGGCTCAGGCCTCATCTCTTCTGTCAGTGGCTCTGTTAAGCCAACTTCATGGGTTGGAAGTTTCTTGCCGCAATTAGAGCAAAAGATTACATCGCTGCCCGTCAGTTCGCTTCCACAGTAGGAACAGTATTTCATTTTGACACACTCCTTAAGCATAAATGGGTATGAAAAATGGACCTCCCGGGAAGAAGGTCCAATGATTCATGCTATAAGTATACCACGAAGCGTTTATACTGTCATTATACTTCGTGTGCTAATTTTGTGCATTTTCTGTGCATTTTCTATGCCAAATCTCTGCAAGCATCAAAAATTATAATTTGGCGATCAAATTATTGCCGAACTATCCGAATGGGGCGTAATTGTGCGTCATTTTCGTTTTCAGGAGCCCAGGAAAACCTGTCCAACAGTAAAAATTGGGCCATGATAACATACGGTCTCGGCACCATCCTGTTCCGGGCCTGTGAGATCGATCTGGCAATTATAATAATTAAAAAACTCTCCGGTCGAATTGGGGCCTAAGCCGATTGCATTTTCATCTGCTGTGCACGAATAGGAATAATGGTTTAGTTTCAGATTACAATCCCCTGCCAGTGCTCCTGCAAGTTGGTAGTTCTCATATGCAAGAAGAGGTTTACTGTATTCTTTCTTCAATTGGCTCTTGCCTCCTAATCTAATAATAGATATTCAATAGCAAAGATCATTTGCTTGTTCCTCACAAGGCCGATCCATAAACAAGAATCATACTAAGGAATCCCCTTCTATGGAGGCGGACAAGCCGCCTCCATAGAATCATAGTTTATTGAAAGTATGCCTTTGCACTGTCGGAGTAGGCGAAGAGGGCCTTGCACAGGTCGCCCAGGGTGCCGGTCTTGCCGTTGCCGTAGGTGTCGGCGGCGTAGTGTGCCGTGCCGGAGACCACGGTCTCACCGCTCAGGATCTGCACTGTCAGCACAGAGCGGAGCTCGGCGGCAAGGAGGGAATCTATGGTAAAGGCATAGTAACCACGGCTTGCATTGTAGACTTCTACACTGGGGATGATCAGCTCTTTCTCTGCACCGTAGATATCCTTGTAAGTGACCTTCATGGTCAGATCCTCGGTGTTGCCTGTGTAAGAACCGAGAGAGAAGATAAACTTGACACCGACCTTTGAAGCCAGATCCAAGGACTTGCCCAGCCATTGTACAGCGTTGGTGGCAGGGATATTCTCCGTCAGGTTCGTGTTGCCGAAGGTAACGGCTTCCATATCACTGAGGAGAGCCTTCTGTTCTTCCGTCATCTTAGCATCTACGAGGCTGTCTGTACGATAGGCCTTATAGATCTGGGCCTTGGATCCGTAGCGTAAGAGCTCTGCGCAGAGGAGTTTCAACTTCTGAGGTACGCTTGTCTTTGCAAGCTGAGCATAGGCATAGGTTGCCACGCTATAAGTATCTACATTGGAGTAGTGTACCTGTCCGTCCTTGGTACCGTAGAGGACAGCACGGATCTCGTCATTCATATTAACGGCAGTCATGCCTTCCAGAACGAAGTAGTAATAGTTCCCCTGCTCTACAGGGAGAAGCTTGACCTCCTTGGTTCCGGTCTTTTCGTTCCCCTCGTAGGTGTCGATCTGCACCAGGATGTAGACAGTGTCCATGTCATAGCCTGTCAAGGTAGTCTTGGCGATGGCGTAGTTAATGGAGATATCGCTTGCCAAGTTGAGGCTGTGTCCTAACTTCCAAGTGCTTTCCAATACAGGCTCCTTGACCTCTACATGACCGCAGACACACAGGCCATCTTCATAGCTGTGAGGTGCTTCCTCGGTAAAGTCGCAGTTTTCGCAGGTGATGATGTGGGAAGTCTCATCCTTGATCGCGTAAACAGGAGTATGACCGGTTGCGGGGACAGTTTCCTGCGCAGTGAGAACTGCAGAACATACAGAGCAGTGCTTTCCTTCTGTCAGGCCGGTTTCGGTACAGGTAGGTGCAACTGCGGTGTCAATGACCTCGGTATGACCGTTAGCAGGAACGACTTCCTGTGCAGTGAGAACTACGGAACAGACAGAACAGTGCTTGCCTTCTGTTAAACCGGTTTCGGTACAGGTGGGAGCAACAGCCTTGTCGGCAACCTCGATGTGTCCCTTTGCAGGAACAACCTGCTGTGCAGTGAGAACAGCATTACATACAGAGCAGTGCTTGCCTTCTGTCAAGCCGGTGGCGGTACAAGTGGGTGCAGCTGCGGAGTCAATAACCTCGGTATGTCCCAGAGCCGCAGTGGATGCGGTAAAGGTAAAGGTGCCGTAAGTGGTGGTATTCCACTTGTAGCTGTCCGTACCCGTTGCGGTACAGGTAGCTGCCTTGGTGACCGTCTTGGTGTAGTCCGTAGTATTCAGTTTGGGCAGGGTGACAGTGGCAGTCTGGCTACATTTAGAACAAGTCCCCGTTAGAGTACCCGTTGCGGAAGTGGTGGGATTCTTGGTCGCTTTGTATGTATAGCTGTGGGCTTCG
>JAZRGR010000083.1:0-9736 GCA_045644345.1 Faecousia sp.
TGAAATACACAAAGTATTCCTGCGTTTTCCAAACCTCAATTTGGAACAAAATCTCTCGCCGATTGCTCTCGGCGATTTAATTAGAGCTTCCTTAGAAACAAATGTTTGCATTTTGCATAAAAGTATGATATAATGCAAACAAGGAGGCGATCTGATGAGTCGAACTACTACAAAACGGCAGGAGATCCTTGCCTATGTACAGACATTTTTTAAGGAGAATGGCTATGCACCCTCAGTCCGTGAGATCATGGCAGGTGTCGGGCTGAATTCCACGGCGTCTGTCCACTACCATCTCAGAGCACTCTCGGATTCCGGTGAACTGACCATTGATCCGTCCAAAAACAGAGCAATTCGCCGACCCGACCATAAGGGGATCCCTGTGATCGGTGTCGTTACCGCAGGCAATCCCATTCTTGCTGTTGAGAACATCGAGGGATATATTTCTATGGGGGATGAGAATTCCTTTGCTCTCAGTGTCAAGGGAGATTCTATGATCGAGGCAGGAATCTGCGACGGGGATAAGGTCATTGTCCGCCCTCAGGATACCGCCAATCACGGAGAAATCGTAGTTGCTCTGATCGAGGATGAGGCTACCGTTAAGCGACTGTCTTTGCGAGACGGACAGGTATGGCTTATGCCCGAGAATCCCAACTATTCCCCTATTGACGGACGGAATGCTCGGATTCTTGGAGTTGTTAAGGCAATTTATCGTGAATATTGATTCTTTCTAAAAGAATACGCAGTCACAGATGAACTCGTGACTGCGTATTTTAATGTTTCACGTGAAACATCGAAAAACTGTTTTGCAACTTTCGGCACGAAATACTTGCAAATCCGTCTGCTCTGTGATATGATGTATGTGTTCCGCAGTAAAAGAAGATTAGACAAAGGAGGCGGCTCTATGGGACGGATCGTTGCCGTCGTAAATCAGAAAGGTGGCGTAGGGAAAACCACAACAGCAGTGAATCTGACCGCAGCCCTCACTGCAATGGGCCGCAAGGTCCTGCTGTGTGATTTTGACCCCCAGGCAAATGGTACCAGCGGTCTTGGAGTGGAGAAGAAACAGGTCAAGCACAGCTCTTATGATATTTTGATCTCTGATGTCAAGGTACAGGACTGTATTGTACATACCGACTTCGGTGATGTGCTGCCCTCAACGGCAGCTCTTGCAGGTGCCGCTATTGAATTGATCGATGTTCCTAAACGGGAGCACACCCTTAAACGGGCATTAGAGACCGTAAAAGACCAATACGATTATATCTTCGTGGATTCTCCCCCGTCGTTAGAGCTACTGACTTTGAATGCCCTCTGTGCCGCAGACAGCATTCTGATCCCTGTCCAGTGCGAATATTTTGCGTTGGAGGGTCTGTCGGACTTGATGACTACCCTGCGCGCTGTAAAACGGAAGCTGAATCCCAAGTTAGAAATTTTCGGCGTACTCCTGACTATGTATGACGGTAGGACCAACTTTTCCAACCAGGTTGCCGAGGAGGTCCGCAGACATTTCCCCGGTAAGGTTTACGCCTCAGTGATCCCACGTAATGTCCGCTTGGCAGAGGCTCCCAGCCATGGCTTACCGGTCACAGCCTATGACCGTAGCTCCAAGGGCTCTCGGGCATATTTAGCCGTAGCGGAAGAAATTATCCGGAAAAATCCGTAGGAAGGAAGAAACTATGGCAGCAACAAAGCAGAGAGGCTTGGGCAAGGGCTTAGGCGCTCTTATTGATGATTTTGCCGGTTCCGAGGAACAGGGGGCTGTGACCAAACTCCCCCTGCAGAAGGTGGAACCCAATCCCAACCAGCCCCGTAAGCAGTTCGACGAGGAACAGCTCCAGGCTCTTGCGGATTCTATTGCAGAGCACGGACTCCTCCAGCCTCTTGCTGTGAGAGACATGGGCGGTTATTACCAGATCATTGCAGGTGAACGTCGCTGGAGAGCCTGCCGTATGGCAGGGGTCGACGAAGTTCCCGTTGTGATCATCGAGGCAGATGAGAAGAAGGTCATGGAGCTTGCCATGGTGGAGAATCTCCAGCGGCAGGATCTGAACCCTATGGAAGAGGCAGAGGGCTACTACACACTGATCCGAGAATTCGGACTTTCCCAGGAGGAAGCGGCGGAAAAGGTCGGGAAATCCCGTCCCGCAGTGGCAAATGCCCTCAGACTTCTGTCCTTAACAGGAGAGCTGAGAGAAATGGTAGTCGATGGCAGACTCAGCGCAGGTCATGCAAGAGCACTTCTGACCCTCCCTACTTCTAAGATGCAGAAAAGCGCAGCACAGAAGATCATTGCTCTCCAGCTCTCTGTCCGTCAGACAGAGTCTATGTGCAAGAAAATGCTGGCTGAGACAAAATTCGAGGAAGAAAAGCCTGCTCCCCTATCCGTTGACTACGTGGGTGAATGCGAAAAGCTCCTAACCAAGCACATGGGTAGAAAGGTCAAGATCGTCAACGGTAAGCGCAAGGGGCATTTTGAACTGGAATTCTACGGACAGGACGACCTTCAAGCATTGTACGAGACCCTCCTGGGTCTGCACATTCAGAAATAATATCCTATTATGAGGTGATACATATGATAGACATTAAGCGTATTAAAGACAATCCCGAGGCTGTTAAGGCAGGTTTCCGTGCCAAGGAAGTAGATTGCGATGCACAGGTAGACCGGATCCTGGAACTGGATGCTCAGAGAAGAGCATTGATTCTGGAGACCGAGACCTCCAAGGCAGAGCAGAACCGCGTTTCCAAGGAGATCCCCATGAAGAAGAAGGCGGGTGAGGACGTTGCCCCCATCTTCAAGCGTATGGGCGAGCTCAAGGCACAGATCGCAGAGAATGATAAGAAGCTCACAGAGGTTGAAGCAGAGTATCGTACTCTCATGCTCTCTCTGCCCAATCTCCCCGATCCCGATCTGACTCCCGGCGGTAAGGAGAACAACGAGCCTCTGCGTTACATCGGAGAGCCTCATGTTTTCGATTTTGAACCCAAGCATCATGTGGATCTGTGTACTGATCTGGGTCTCATTGACTATGAGCGTGGTGCCAAGCTGGCAGGCTCCGGCTTCTGGATCTACCGTGGCATGGGTGCTCGTCTGGAATGGGCACTTCTGAACTACTTTATGGACTGCCATCTGGCAGACGGCTATGAGATGGTGATCCTGCCTCATATGCTGGAGTACCAGTGCGGTGAGACCGCAGGTCAGTTCCCCAAGTTTGCAGATGAGGTCTACAAGATCGAGAACCCCACGGACGAGCGTATGCACTTTATGCTCCCCACTGCAGAGACTGCCCTGGCTTCCCTCCACCGTGGTGAAATTCTGACCGAGGCTGATCTGCCCCATAAGATCTTTGCATACACTCCCTGCTTCCGTCGCGAGGCCGGCTCCCACAGAGCAGACGAGCGTGGCATGGTCCGTGGTCATCAGTTCAACAAGATCGAGATGTTCCAGTACACCCTCCCGGAGAAGTCCGACGAGGCATTCGAGGAGCTGGTACACAAGGCAGAGGCTCTGGTTCGTGACCTTGGCTTCCACTTCCGCACGGTCAAGCTGGCCGCAGGTGACTGCTCTGCTTCTATGGCACGGACCTATGACATCGAGATCCAGATCCCCTCTATGAACGGCTACAAGGAAGTCTCTTCCGTATCCAATGCCCGTGACTACCAGGCTCGCCGTGGCAACATCCGTTTCCGCAGAGAGGCTACGGGCAAGACAGAGTTCGTCCATACCCTCAACGGCTCCGGTCTGGCTACCAGCCGTATCTTCCCTGCAATGGTAGAGCAGAATCAGAGAGCTGACGGCTCTGTTGTGGTTCCCGAGGTTCTGCGGAAGTATCTGGGCGGCTTGGAGCTCATTACCCTGTAAGTTTACCCTTGCTTCAAGGGTGACGATATATAGAAAGGAGAACAAAAATGGCAAAGAAGAAATCCACTTTCTGGAAGGAATTCAAGGAATTCGCAGTTAAGGGCAACATGTTTGATATGGCTATCGGTGTCATTATCGGCGGCGTCTTTAAGGACCTTGTAACCTCCTTCACCGACAACATCATTATGCCTATCGTCAACATCTTTACCGGCAGCATCGATTTTTCCGCATGGAAGATCCAGCTTCCCTCCCTCTTCGGTGAGAAGGTGAATGAGGCAGGCGAGGTTGTCCACAACTATCTGAATGTCGGCAACTTCATTTCCTCTATCATCAGCTTCATGATCCTGGCTTTCGTGATCTTCATGATGGTCAAGGGTATGAACAAGCTCCGCGAGATGGGCAAGAAGGAAGAAGAAGCAGCACCTGCTGCACCTCCCGCTCCCTCTAACGAAGAGATCCTCCTGGCTGAGATCCGCGATCTGCTGAAGAAGTAATATTATATCCTGTTAAGGGACTGCCGAATCCGTATATTCGGCAGTCCCTATGACGTATAAAGATACGTAATGAGTTGCATTTAGGGAAGAAAGTTACTCATAATCCGGAAGTTTTCAGCAAATTCATAGTTTTTGAAAAATTTTTAGGGAATTTAGATAAAATGATTGCAAAACACGGCTTTATGTGTTATACTCTCATTGCACCAAGAATCTAGATCATAAATAAACGGAAAATCTTCATTTATCCAAATGAAAGGGCTTTCCGTAATTCAAGAAAGGGGTAAAACCACTATGCACAAGTATGTTTACCTGTTCACCGAAGGCAACGGCTCCATGCGTGAGCTCCTCGGTGGCAAGGGCGCCAACCTGGCCGAGATGACCAACATCGGTCTGCCCGTTCCTCAGGGCTTCACCATTTCTACCGAAGCCTGCACCAAGTACTACGAAGATGGCCGCAAGATCAACGACGATATCCAGGCTGAGATCATGACCTATGTCTCCAAGCTGGAAGAGATCACCGGCAAGAAGTTCGGCGACAAGGAAAACCCCCTGCTGGTTTCCGTTCGTTCCGGCGCTCGCGCATCCATGCCCGGCATGATGGACACCATCCTGAACCTGGGTCTGAACGAAGAAGTCGTCAATGTCCTGGCTGAGAAGTCCGGCAATGCTCGTTGGGCATGGGACTGCTACCGCCGTTTCATCCAGATGTATTCCGACGTCGTTATGGAAGTCGGCAAGAAGTATTTCGAGATCCTCATCGACGAGATGAAGGAAAAGAAGGGCGTCACCCTTGATGTGGACCTCACTGCTGAGGACCTCAAGGAGCTGGCAGGCCAGTTCAAGGCTGAGTACAAGAACAAGCTGGGTACCGATTTCCCCTCCGACCCCGTAGAGCAGCTCATGGGCGCTATCAAGGCTGTTTTCCGTTCTTGGGACAACCCCCGTGCAAACGTCTACCGTCGTGACAACGATATCCCCTACTCCTGGGGCACTGCAGTAAATGTTCAGTCCATGGCATTCGGCAACATGGGCGACGACTGCGGCACCGGTGTTGCTTTCACCCGTGATCCCGCTACCGGCGAGAAGAAGCTCATGGGCGAGTTCCTGACCAACGCTCAGGGCGAAGACGTCGTTGCCGGCGTCCGTACTCCCATGCCCATCGCTGAGATGGCTAACAAGTTCCCCGAGGCTTTCAAGCAGTTCGTTGAGGTCTGCGACATCCTGGAGAACCACTATCATGACATGCAGGACATGGAGTTCACCGTCGAGCACGGCAAGCTCTACATGCTCCAGACCCGTAACGGCAAGCGTACTGCTCCCGCAGCTCTGCAGATCGCAGTTGACCTGGTAGCAGAGGGCCACAAGACCGAGGCTGAGGCTGTCCTTATGATCGACCCCCGTAATCTGGATACCCTCCTGCATCCCCAGTTCGACACCAAGGCACTGAAGGCCGCTACCCCCATGGGCAAGGGTCTGGGTGCATCCCCCGGCGCTGCTTGCGGCAAGATCGTATTCTCCGCAGAGGACGCTGAAGAGTGGAAGAACCGTGGCGAGAAGGTCGTTCTGGTTCGTCTGGAGACCTCTCCCGAGGATATCACCGGCATGAAGGCAGCTCAGGGCATCCTGACCGTCCGTGGCGGTATGACCTCTCACGCAGCCGTTGTTGCTCGTGGCATGGGTAAGTGCTGCGTTTCCGGCTGTGGCGAGATTAACATGGACGAGGAGAACAAGCAGTTTACTCTGGCAGGCAAGACCTTCCACGAGGGTGATTGCATCTCCATCGACGGCTCCACCGGTAACATCTACGACGGTCTGATCCCCACCGTAGACGCTGAGATTTCCGGCAACTTCGGCACCATCATGGGCTGGGCTGACAAGTTCCGCGCTCTCAAGGTCCGTACCAATGCCGATACCCCCACTGACGCCGCCAAGGCTCGCGAGCTGGGTGCAGAAGGCATCGGCCTGTGCCGTACCGAGCATATGTTCTTTGAGGCTGACCGTATCGCTGCATTCCGCGAGATGATCTGCTCCGATACCGCTGCAGAGCGCGAGGCCGCTCTGGCTAAGATCCTGCCCTATCAGCAGTCCGACTTCGAGAAGCTGTACGAGGCACTGGAAGGCAACCCCGTTTGCATCCGCTTCCTGGATCCCCCCCTCCACGAGTTCGTTCCCACTACTGAAGAGGACATCGCTGCTCTGGCTGCCGCTCAGGGCAAGACTGTCCAGCAGATCAAGGACATCATTACCGGCCTGCACGAGTTCAACCCCATGATGGGTCACCGTGGCTGCCGTCTGGCTGTTACCTACCCCGAGATCGCCAAGATGCAGACCTCTGCTGTCATCCGTGCTGCCATCAATGTCAAGAAGGCTCATGCTGATTGGAACCTGGTTCCCGAGATCATGATCCCCCTGGTTGGCGATGTTAAGGAGCTCAAGTATGTTAAGCAGGTCGGTATCGAGACCGCTGATGCCGAGATCGCTGCTGCAGGCGTAGGGCTGAAGTACGAGGTCGGCACCATGATCGAGATCCCCCGCGCTTGCCTGACCGCTGACGAGATTGCACAGAACGCTGACTTCTTCTGCTTCGGTACCAACGACCTGACTCAGATGACCTACGGCTTCTCCCGTGACGACGCCGGCAAGTTCCTGTCTGCTTACTACGACACCAAGATCTTCGAGAACGATCCCTTTGCTAAGCTGGATCAGACCGGTGTTGGCAAGCTGATGAACATGGCTATCACTCTGGGCCGCGCTAACAACGAGCACCTGCACGTCGGTATCTGCGGCGAGCACGGCGGCGATCCCACATCCGTGGAATTCTGCCACGCTCTGGGCCTGGACTATGTCTCCTGCAGCCCCTTCCGTGTTCCCATCGCCCGCCTCGCTGCCGCTCAGGCTGCTATTAAGGCAAAGTAATTTGCAGAAAATAGCGTAAGTGAATCAATAAAGCCAATCCCCTCGGAGTAATCCGAGGGGATTTTTTTGGTTTAAAATTTGGTGCGTCATTCCATCGAAAATTCACTTGAATCGTAAAAAATGGTATGCTATAATATATGAAAAGTTGAAAGGAAGAGAGAATTGATCAACGAAAATAACGTTATAAAATTAAAAGAGTTTTTGCTGAAAATTGAGTGCTTGGCGCCTCTGGAAAAAGCTTCTTTTAACATTTTTGATGTCCTAAAAATTGCAAGAGCAGAAATTAGACATAGCAATGTTTTGGCTTGGCTCTTAAATCCAAATGGCAATCACGGATTTGGCAAGTCTTTTCTTGCAAGATTAAACTATTATATTGTGAAAGATGGTTTGGTTTCCGACGATGTTGCATTTAAATTGCTCACAATGAATTATTCCGATGTTGCAGTTTACAGAGAGTGGAATAATATTGATCTTTTAATTGAATCGCAAAAAGAAAAGTATATATTGTGTATTGAAAATAAGGTTGATTCACAAGATCATGACGGACAACTGGACAAATACTATAATGTTATTGAGGATAAATATCCGGACTTCACAAAAATATATCTGTATCTTACACCGGAAGGTCTGGCTCCTTTGCAAGACAGTAACGCAGCATGGGGATGCATCAAATACGAAACTATCATTCGCATCATAGAAACAGAAATTGAAAAAACGGTACATGATTCCGATAGTGTGAGGTTTATACGCTCTTATTTAAGCGTTTTAAGGAGAGAAACAATGGAAAATAGGGAAATAATTGAATTGTGTCAACGAATATATGCAGATCATAAAGAAGCATTGGATTTGATATTCGAGCATCGCCCGGACAGATTACAGAATGTTTCGAATTTTTTCAAAGAATGGTGCAAGAAGCAACATAAAAAAGGCGTTATTTACTTAGATGAAGAAAAATGTTCCAAATCTTATGTTAGATTTAGGACGCCATTTATGGAAGAATATATTTTAAAAAGCAATGGTATTAGTGGATGGAATACAAAAAATCATTATTATTATGAAATATGTTCGTATTGTGATAAAAATGATACTGTATCGTTTTCGATACAGTTGTCATTTAATTCTTTAAATCTTGAAGCTGAAAATCTCGCTCAATTAGAAAAAATCATCAAAGCAAGTCAACCAAATAAATCCTTAAAAAACAATTGGCAATGGAAAACTGTTTTTAAAAGCAAGACAGAAAAAATAAAAGGTGATGAAATACTTCCCGACGATTTCGATGGTGTTAACACTCTTTATACCAAGCTAGACAAAATGTTTGGCGAAATACTTAAGAATGAGAAGTTTATTGCCACAATATAATTTTTTACTTTTGTGTGTTAACATATAGTCTGCTATCAAAGACTCTTATTTTCCTTGCGGGGAATTCCAAAATAATGACAGAAGAAGAGAGGCGTAAGGCAGTATGAATTTCGCAGAAATTGCAGAAAACAGACAATCTTGCCGCAAGTATGATTCTGCGCGAGTTGTTGAAAAAGATAAATTAGACCGTGTTTTAGGGGCTGCAAGGCTTTCCCCTTCTGCTTGCAACGGTCAGCCCTATCAAATAACCGTTTGCAAGGGTGAGACAGCGAAAAAAGTAGCCAAAGCAACCCAGGGTATGGGAATGAAAAAGTTCGCAATGGATGCTCCTGTTTTGATTGTACTATCGGAAATGCCTTATGTTGCATCTGCGGCACTTGGAGCCAAGGTGAAAAAGAACGATTACCGTTCCATTGATATCGGCATAGTGGCTGCGTATATTACCGCCGAAGCCACTGCACAGGGGCTTGGCACTTGTATCCTTGGCTGGTTGGAGGATCAAAAAATCCGTGAGATCTGCGCTTTAGACGGTGCGGTAAGGCTTGTTATTACCCTGGGATATGCCTCGGCAGATGATAAGCTCCGCACCAAAAAACGCAAAGATCTGACCGAGCTTGTGAAAATAATCGGAGAATAGAAGCATTAAAATATTTAAGGCATTAATTGTACATGAAAGCCTTATCAAATACCCTTGTCAGTTGCCCTATTTGCATACTGTACCGTAGGCTGTTATGGAGAATGAAAGGGACGAAAGTCTGACTTCTTACAGTCAGCTATATGCACTCTAAGGGCAGATGTAGCAAAGAAATATCTCGACCTAACGAAGATCCGCCACCGGTAAAACGGAAAAGTAGGACTCTATATCGAAACACTGCGACCTTTGCTGATTTCTCAGCAAAGGTCGTTTTTAGTAGCTTTTGAGGAACACCCCAACAGGAGGAATACTTGTTCTTCCCTTCCATTATCAGATAGTAGTATTAGGGAAACTCTGAATAAATAGCCGTCGGCACTCAGCGAATCTTTTGTCCCAACTTTTCGGTTTGAAAAACTTGAAATACACAAAGTATTCCTGCGTTTTCCAAACCTCAATTTGGAACAAAATCTCTCGCCG
>JAZRGR010000084.1:0-8465 GCA_045644345.1 Faecousia sp.
CCGAAGGGGCGGAGGGAGAGAGAATAGCACCGAAAGTTGGCACAAATATCCCAAATAACGTAAAATTTTGTATTTTTCTCTCCCTCACCGCCTGCGGCGGAGCTCCCTCATCAGAGGGAGCCACTGGTCTGTGCAAATTTCAAACAGCCCGATAAATCGGAATTTGAAGATAAAAACACTGCCGTGGAAGCGTCCTCGCTTCCACGGCAGCTTGCAGTGTTATTTGTGGTACTTGGTGCCGGCGGCAATGGTCTCGGCGCGATAGAGCTGTTCCAGAGCCATGACCCGCATCAGGTGATGGGGGAAGGTCATAGGCCCAAAGGACAGGCGAAAATCTGCCATAGCCTTGATCCGAGGATCCATGCCGAAGGAGGAGCCGATGAGGAAGCAAGCAGAGCTCTTACCGCTGAGCTTGACCTGTTTCAGCTTGTCGGACAGTGCCTCTGAGGAAAGCTCCTTGCCCTCCGGGGTCAGGACGCAGAACCAGGCACCCTTGGGGATCTGTGCCTCGATCAGATCTGCCTCTTTGCTGAGTCCTGCGCGGATCTCAGCCGGTGCGGGATCCTCGGGCAGACGGGTCTCGGGCAATTCTATCAGCTTGAATTTGCAGTAAGCCCCCAGCCGCTTGGCATATTCCTCGGCGGCGGCAAGGTAGAACTTCTCCTTGCACTTGCCTACGGTGATCAGCGTAACGGAAAACATGGCATAGCCCTCAGCGGAGGAAGCCTTCTAAGATCTTTGCCTCGGCTTCTTCGGGGGTCATGCCCAGAGTCATGAGCTTAAGGATCTGCTCTCCTGCGATCCTGCCGATAGCGGCCTCATGGATCAGGGAGGCATCTACGTGATTACAGGTGATCTCCGGGATAGCCCGAACCTTTGCCTCACCCATAATAATGGCATCGCACTGGACATGGCCGAAGCACTTGATATTCCCCTCTACTCTGGGGTAGAAAACCTGAGTGGAGTTATCCTGTGCAACAGAACGGGAAATGACCTGTGCCTTGCTGTCCTCTCCGTTGAGGAAAATATCCATTTCGGAATCGGCATGCTGGTCGTTGTGGGTCAGGAGATTCTCACGGACGATGATCTCGGAGCCTGCACCCTGGCAGACCACCTTGGTGTACCGCTTGGTATCATCCACACCGCGGATCTGAGTGGTCTCTAAGGTCACGGAAGCACCCTCGTCCAGATAAAGGACGGTCTGGGGATTGAGGATCCGCTTGCCGGTTCCCTCACCGTCACCATAATGCTTCTCTACATACTTGACCTTAGCGAACTTTCCTACATGGAACGTGTGGAGCCCGTTGTGCTCGGAGTCGCAGTCGCCGCAGTTGTGGATGCCACAGCCTGCAACGATGGTCACATCGGCATGATCCCCGATGAAGAAATCATTGTATACCAGATCCTTACGTCCGGACTCTGTGACAACAACGGGAATGTGGACCCGCTCGTTCACTGTATGGGGTGCAATGCGGATGTCGATGCCGTCCTTGTCGGTCTTGGACTCAATGACGATATGCTCCGTGTTTCTGCGGAAAGCCTTCTTGCCGTCGGAGCGGATGTTGATGGCGCCCTCGCCGGTACCCTTGAGATCCGCAACCATTTCTAAGATGTGTTTCTGGATATCATTCAGCATTTGTTATTCACCTCCAGCATATTGCAGGCGGATACGGTGTCTGCAAGGATCTTGGGGTAGATCTCCTCTACGGTGCCACGCTCGCTGAGAGAGCCACCGGCAATGAGGATGATCTCGTCAGCCAGTCGGATGATCCGCTCCTGGTGGGAGATGATGAGAATGGTAGCCTCCTTCTTGTCGTGGATCTCCTTGAAGGTCTCGGTCAGACGGGCAAAGGACCACAGGTCAATGCCTGCCTCAGGCTCGTCGAAGATCATGAGGTCGGACTTCCGTGCCAGGATGGTGGCGATCTCGATCCGCTTGACCTCACCGCCGGACAGGGAGGTATCTACGTCCCTGTCAATGTAGTCCCGGGCGCAGAGCCCCACCTTGGTCAGATAGGAGCAAGCCTCGTCATGGCTGATCTTCTTGCCGGCGGCGACGGTCAGGAGGTCACGGACCTTCATGCCCTTGAATCGAGGGGGCTGTTGGAAGCCGTAGGAGATCCCCATACGGGCTCTGTCTGTGACAGAGAGGTTGGTGATATCGGTGCCGTTCCACAGGATCTGTCCCCCTGTGGGCTGGTAAATGCCCATGACTGCACGGGCGAGACTGGTCTTGCCGCCACCGTTGGGACCGGTGATGACGACGAACCGCTTGTCTTCAATATTGAGGGAAACATTCTTGAGGATGTCAACAGGGCCGTCCTCTCCCTCTACACGATAAGATAAGTTTTTTATTTCAAGCATAGGCGTTCCTTCCTTGCGTAAATAGTATGTGTCGCACAGAGTCTGCCTCTGTACAACATGAGTATACCATATTTTACCCCATTTTTCAATCTATATCGTAATATTTCTAAAAAAATTTAGTATCAATAATTATTATCATTTATATCACCCTACGGCATGGATTGAAAATCAAGGCTTCGCCATATAAAACCGAGAGGCAAATTCCGATTTATCGCTCCCTTCGGTCGCAATAAATCGAAATTGAAGTAAGAAGTAATAGTGAATAGTGAATAGTTAAACTGTAAACTGTACCCCGTAGAATGAACACACCAAAGAGTGAAATTTTCATCATGTCCCCTCACAATGGACACGAAAAGTGAATGTATCCCTACGGGATGGATTAAAAAATCAAGGCTTCGCCATACAAATCGCACTCCAAATCAATGGGCGGAGCCCATATTTTAAATCCTCGGCGTAGCCGACACATCCACTATTCACTTTTCACTATTACCTATTCACTCAAATTCCGTAATCGCTCGACAGAGCGATAAACAGGAATTTAAACCCAAAACCGAGGGGGACTCTATGGAGTCCTCCTCGGTGGGGAAAACTATGTGGATGCTTCATCGTCAAAATTCAGCGTAAAGTCCAAGCGGACGGGGTTATGGTCACTGTAACGGAAGTCATAGTCCAGTGTCTCTACCCGATCTACGATCACATTGGGAGATACCAGGAAGCCGTCAATGACATAATACCGGGTGTTCTCGCTGTCCGGGTCATAGGGCTCGTTGAGCAGGCGACAGGTAGGCGTGCTCTCATCGTAGAAATAGCGGAGTCCACCGGGGACGCGGGTCAGCTTGCCGGGGGTCCACAGCTCCTCGTCCTCTACATGGAAGGCTCTGCTCTCCGGGAAGGTCTGGTTAAAATCTCCCCCCGCAATGACAAAATTACCCTTGGCATACTCGTTTCTAACCAGATCCACGAGCTGACGGATCTGCTCCTTGGCTGTGCCGGTATCATCGGAAGGCTCCATGTGGACATTGATCAGGACCAGCTGCTGCTCGCTGTCCTCAAGGGGGATCCGCGTGACCAGGAGGCAACGCTTAAGGTTTGCCACTCTCTCGGGCCAGCCGGTGGGAACAGGAAGACTGTACCGTGTAGCAGATACGATGTCATAGCTGCTGTAGGTGGCAAGACCGGATCGGATCCTGCCCAGAGGCTCTGTAAGGGGATAAGGGACATAGTCACAGGAGTAGTTCAGCGCAAAGCGGCTCTCGTACCTCTGCAGCTCATGCTCATACTTGAGCCACTGGTTGGTGCCGAAGCTCCGCTGAGAATCCGTGTCCACCTCCTGGAGCATGAGGAAATCTGCCTGTGAAAGCTCCAGGATCTCTACGATCCCTTCTATATTGTCCTCAACCACAGTCTCGTCTTGGGGCAGGACACTCTTGCCTCCGTCCATGAAGAAGTCCGCATCCTCCCCCAGCGCACCGTAGCCGGTATTGAAGCTCAGAAGAGAGAAGCTCCGTGCGCCGGCTGCATGGGAGTGGTTGACACTGCCACGGTCTGCAGTCTCTGCATAGGCAGGGTGATATTCCGATACGGTGAGATAGCCGATCATGCCTATGGCAAGAATGGCAACCATAAGAACAAGGCCCAGTGCCATGCGCCATATAAACTTGCTCACAGCCCATACGACGGACCAGCCGGTAGTTCCCTTGCGCTTGGGTGCTCTGACCACCGTAGGCCCCTCTTTCCGAGGCTCAACGGGGGGATCTGCAGAAATATGAGGCTCTTCGTAGCCCGGGGTATTCCGTTCCTGTTCCATGGGTACGGTCTCCTTCTCATAAATGTTTGTCCTTATATCATACCACGTTTCTACTGTAAACGCAAGGGAAATCTTATGAAGCATATGCCATTAGGAGCTGAGCAAGCCGATCCCCTGCAAAGGTGGCAGACCGCAGTGCTTCTTCCGGAGTGTTTCCCGCACTGCCCACCTCCAGCAGGAGGGAATAGGGTGCCAGATGCTGATTGTATCGGGAGGCACGGAGCTGAGTCTGTCGCATGATCCCCGAGGCAGAAGCGGAGAAGTAGGACTGGACCTTCATAGCAAGGGACAGATTGTCCTCCCACCTGCTGTTGGGCAGCTCCGGGGTATCCGACCCCATGACTAACATAAGCTGTGCGGCACGCTCCCCATTGAGGGTGGTCACCAGAGCCTTCTGCCCCCCTGCGCTGTCCGGGACTGCATCCCGATGGACATCAATGACCAATCCGATAGAGGGATACTGCTCCAAATATGCCCGGATCGCGGCTTCTGCCTGTCCGTAGGCACTGTTGTATCCCGCAGTAACATCGTGAAGGGTAGGATCCTGTATGGTGGGGATCCCGGCAGCATTGAGCCTCTCTGCAATACGGGCGCCGACAGACAGGACATTCTGCCCGGGATCTGTACTGCGATAGTCGGGGCAGTCTATGTATGCTTCGCTGCCGTGGGTATGGATGATCAGGACGCAGGGCTCTGTGGACAGGTGGAAGGACAGGGGTCTTGCAAACAGCTCCTGCTGATCAAATTCCGCACCGCATCGGTTGAGGATGTCCACATAGGCCATTTCCGGGAACAGAAAGGGGAGCTCCTCCCGTACACCTGTGACCTCTGTCTGCGGCTGTCCCCATTCCGGGAAGAAGCTGTCATATTCTGCCTCGGCAGGGCTCTGCTCCCGAAGCACCGCGGCACTGCGGAAACAGCACGCCGTCAGCAGTAGGAGGGCGCAGACCCACCGAAGACGGGGTATTTCCCTAATTTTCAATTGCATAGGATCCCCTCCCCGGAAGCTGTTGGATCAATCCCTATTGGGTCGTTCCCTGTACAGTATATGCAAAGGAATAAAAAATCAGAACTATAACATCGGTTATTTTGTTCATGAGAGAATATTTTTCGGTTTTTCGAATTTTTTTCGGAAATCGGTGGACTTCATGCCCTTCATCTGTTATAATGGGATGGTAAAAGGAAGTCCTATGCCATGCTGTCGATCCACGGCCCTTCTGTCCGCGGCAGCGGCAACAGAGAAATAGAGGTGTACCCTTACATGAACGGACTATCTGCTGTTATTTTCCTACCTGACGATTGCGCCAAGACCGGCTATCCCCAGCCCACCATGCTGTCGCCTTTGATGGGAGTTCCCCTGCTGACATGGTTGAGTCATGCCCTGTTTGAGGAGGGATTCGGACGATTCTTCCTTGTAGGTCGTGAGCCCTTCCTGTCCCGTGGCAGGAGCTGTATCCCCCCCGATGCAGAGATCATGACCTCTGCGGACAGTGATCCTGCAGATCAGCTCCATGTATTCCTATCCACAGCCGATGATGCCGAGGAGGATGTGACCATTATTGCAGGTCCCACCCTGTATCTGCCTATGGTCAAGGTACCCGACGGAGACAGGCAGACCCTGTCCTACGTACTCGGCAGAGAGTCTCTTATGGAGGCACTGGATCAGGAGTTCTCCTTCTCCCGTTTCCTCCATGACAACGGCACGGTACTGAGAGACCGTGAGGGCTTCTACCCCATCGAGTCTCCCACCTCCTTCCCGGAGATGCTGTCCCTACTGCGCAGGAACCACGCCCTCAGTCTTGCCCGACACGGGGTAGAGATCCTGGATCCCGATAGCTGCTACATTGACCCTACCGCCCGATTGGAGAAGGGCGCGCGGCTCCTGCCCGGCACCATTCTCCGGGGCAACACCCTGATCCGTGCCGGTGCTGTGATCGGACCCTGGACAGTGATCGAGGATTCCGAGATCGGTGAGGGCAGTATCGTCAATGCATCCCAGGTCTACAGCTCCCTGATCGGACAGGATGCCGTAGTAGGTCCCTATGCCCACGTCCGCCGGGGTACGGATCTGGCACGTGGGGTACATATCGGCAGCTTCGTGGAGACCAAGAACATCAAGATCGGTGACAACACCTGGGCCTCTCATCTGTCCTATCTGGGCGATGGAGAGATCGGCAGCGACTGCAACATCGGTTGCGGTGTGGCAACTGCCAACTATGACCGTGCGGACAAGCACCGTACTGTCGTAGGGGACCATGCCTTTATCGGCTGCCATACGGTCCTGGTTGCTCCGGTCACTGTAGGTGAGGGTGCCTATATCGGTGCCGGCTCCACCATTACAGAGGATGTTCCCGACAATGCACTGGGCATTGCCCGCAGCCGCCAGTCCAACAAGAAGGAATGGTCCGCCAAGCACAAGCTACAGAGTTCCCACGGGGACTCCGAGATCAAATAGATGCAAAATGTAGACGTAAAGTGAGGTATTATCATGAACGAAAATGGCAAGAAAATCAAGGTATTTACTGGCAATGCCCACCCCGAGCTGGCTCGCGGCATTTGCACTGAGCTGGGGATCGGCATCGGTGAGGTCACTGTTAAGTCCTTTGCTGACGGTGAGATCTGTGTCACCGGTGCAGAGTCTGTCCGTGGCTGCGATGTCTTTGTGGTACAGCCTACCTGCAGACCCGATGTCAACAACAACCTCATGGAGTTGCTGGTCATGATCGACGCATTCCGTCGTGCATCTGCCCAGCGCATCACCGCCGTGATCCCCTATTTCGGCTATGCCCGTCAGGACCGCAAGGCCAAGGGCAGAGAGCCCATTACCGCCAAGCTGGTTGCCAACCTCATTACCAGTGCCGGTGCTGACCGTGTACTGACCATGGACCTCCATGCCGCACAGATCCAGGGCTTCTTTGATATCCCTGTAGACAACCTCTTCGGCAAGAGCATGTTCGTCAAGTCCTATCTTTCCAAGTTCGATGAGGCCGTATACAACCACGAGGACTTCTGCGTGGTTTCCCCCGATATCGGCTCCGTAGGCCGCAGCCGCGCCTTCGCCGCCGAGCTCCACATGGGTCTTGCCATTGTGGACAAGCGCCGTCCCCGTCCCAATGTCTGCGAGGTTATGAACATCATCGGTGATGTCAAGGACAAGACCTGCATCATCTATGACGATATCGTCGATACTGCCGGCACCCTGTGCCAGGCTGCTCAGGCTATTATGAATGCCGGTGCCAAGAAGGTCTACGCCTGCGCTTCCCACGGTGTTCTGTCCGGTCCCGCTCTGGAGCGGATCGAGAATAGCTGCCTGGAGGAGCTGTTGCTTCTCAACACCATTCCCGCTCCCGCAGAGTACAAGGGTAACAAGATCCATTACATCGACGCAGCATCCCACTTTGCCAAGGCGATCAAGTGCATCTACCACGAGGCACCGATCTCCAACCTGTTGTTCTGATGCTGTTTGGCAAGCCTGCTTGTGATTGGCTGATCGTAGGCTTGGGCAATCCCGGGGATAACTACAGCCGTACCCGTCACAATGCGGGCTTCCGTGCTGTGGATATCCTGGGGGACAAACTGGGGATCAAGATCGACCGTGCCAAGTACCGTGGACTCTACGGACAGGGTACCTACAGGGGACAGAAACTGATCCTCCTCAAGCCCCAGACCTTCATGAACCTGTCCGGCTTATCCGTTATGGACGCCGCCCGATTCTACAAGCTGCCCCCCGAGAGGATCATTGTCCTTTTCGACGACATTTCTCTGGATGTGGGACGTCTACGGATCCGTGGGGACGGCTCCGCAGGGGGTCACAACGGGATCAAGTCCATTATCGGAGCCATCAATTCCCAGAGCTTCCCCCGTGTCAAGATCGGTGTAGGTGCCAAGCCCCACCCGGACTATGAGCTGGCAGACTGGGTCCTGTCCGCCTTCCGCCCGGAGGAGGAGAAGACCCTGGCACCTGCCCTGGAACGGGCGGCAGATGCCTGCCTGACTCTGATCGAACAGGGGGTCTACGAGGCGGCAAACCGCTTCAACGGCTCCAAATAATATATGCACAATATGATATAAGAGACAAAAAGCGGGAACCGTACCAATCCATCGGTTTCCGCCTTGTCTCGTTTCTTTTTCCCTAACCGCCATTTCCCACCAGATTCCGATTTATGGAGCTGTTTATCGTATAACACCGTAGGGGCGACCTGTGGTCGCCCGGTCATTGTCGCAAAACGACAATGACGAAATTGTAGGATTATCACGAGATTTCCGACAAAATCGGAACATTTTGCGGGCGACC
>JAZRGR010000085.1:0-3810 GCA_045644345.1 Faecousia sp.
AGACGGTCTACATACTGCCAGTCACGGATGGTACGCTCCATGGGGATGTTCTTGCAGTAGGGCAGGTTGTAGGAGATACCGCCGCCCTCGTAGCTGGTGAAGCCACCTGCATAGGTGATCTCGGTAAGGAGACGGGCATCGGGAGTGCCATGGCGAACCTGCATGGGAACATTGACACTCTCAACTACCTTGCGGCAGTTGGCAACACCGTGGTTGACAGCGGGGAAGCCGTTCATGAGAGCTCTGCCCAGGCGGATAGACTCGGCAATGCCGTTCTCAGCTTCTTCGTAACGGTTCTGACGGGTATAGGAGTCAATGGTGGAGGGCAGGAGGTCTGCCTCGCCATGCTCCTCTAAGTACTGCATGAGCTTGATATGCTCCTCGATCACGGGAACACCTGCACGGGGCTGTACCAGGGTACGGCCTGCTTTCTTGGCATCCAGCAGCTTCTTGCTGAAGTTACGGGATTCGGGCATTGCCTTGTGGTAGGCAACAGCCTCATCAATATCTACGTCCTTGCCGGTGGGCCACTGAGTCAAGACCTCTTTACGGAGGGCCTCAAACTCGGCATCGGGAATACGCTTATTCTGAATATCCATGGAATTCTAACTCCTTTTTCATAATTCTCAGAGCTGTCTGAGGATAGTAGGATGAAAGCAGCCCCATTGCTGCAAGTATATACTTCCGATCCACCCAAACATCCGCTTCCTTGGGTCTCAGGGAACCGGGATCCCGGGGGGAATAGAGGGCATAGGCGGCGATCTTCTCCGTCTGCTTGGTGTGGATCAGACTGCCACCGGTAACGACAATTTGCTTGACCTTGGTCAGGTTCTTGCCGCTCTGCACAAAGGTCAGACCCATAAGGGTGTAAGTCTCCTCCATAGTACCGGCATGGCGGCGTACTGCCTCCTCCGTTGCCATGGAAGCAAGGGCGAAATCCAGAGCCTCTAACTCGGGATCTCCGTTGGGAACCGTATCCGTATGCGCTCTCAAGCGGTCTACCAATTCGGTCACACGCTGAGTAGACAGACCGGAAACTTGGCTCATACGCTTGAGTCCCGCTGCCTCTACAATACCCTTGACACTGTAGCGCATACCGATGTCCCCTTCCACCGTCCGCTTGGCGAAGGGTTCCGGCAGACCCTTGTATACCGTGTTCATATGCTCCGGCATACCGTCGGCTACGGAATACACATCTGTGGTCGCTCCCCCAACGTCTACGGCGACCAAGTCTCCAATGCCCGGTTCTCCCTCACAGCCCTGGCTGAGAAGCTCTACAGCCTGCAATACCGCAGCGGGAGTAGGCATCATAATATCGGAGAGGAGGTCTGCCGCCTTGGACAGACCCTTGGCCTGTACAATGCGGTTAAGGAAGATCTCACGGATCTTGCTCTGGGTCTCCTCGATCTTGAGGACACCGAACTTGGGCATCACATTGGGGCAGACATGGACCTCATGTCCTGCCTCGCTGAGGATCTGCCGGCACTGTCTTGCGGCATTGCGGTTGCCTGCAATGACGATGGGGAAGTTGGGCTCCAAGGTGGCGATCATGGCGGCATTGTGGAGGATACACTCCGTATTACCACCGTCGGTTCCGCCTACCAGGAGGAGAATATCCGGCTTGAGCTCTCGAATATCCTCTACATCATCCTCGGTGAGCTGGAAAGCATAGATCCCAACCACCTTGGCACCTGCACCCAGGGATGCCAGCTTTGCCGCCTCCCCCGTCAGTTCGGGAACCAAGCCACTGGTGACCATCCGCAAGCCCCCTGCTGCTGAGGAACAGGCATAGGTCTTCTCGTAGTCGATCTTCCCTGTCTTTTCCTCTAAGAGGCGGAGAGCTGCTTCCAGTCCCTCGTTAATATCCGTCTGTACCGTGGTATAGGAGGAAGAGGTTCCTAAGATCTCTTCCCTCTCCACATCTACAGCGGTCAATTTGGTATATGTACTGCCGAAATCAATCAGCAAGACAGGCTTCACTGCTGGTCACCGTCCATATGAAGGAGCTCACGCAGAGCCTGGATGGTGGTCTCGGGAGCAGTTCCGGGAGGGAATGCACGGTCAAAGCCCATAGCCTTGAAACGGGGCTCTACTTCCTCGAACTTCTGCTTGCCGATAACGATGTTACCACCGACCACCAGGGGGATCCCCTTAAGACCTGCCTCGTCGCACTTCTCACGCAGACCACGGCAGTCCAGCTCGCCCTGTCCGTAGAGGGAGGATACCACGATAGCATCTGCATCGGATTCGATGGCGGCGGCAATGTACTCTTCCTGAGAGACCATAACGCCTAAATTTACACACTCAAACCCTGCCTCGGTAAAAGCATGGTAGAGGATCTTGTTGCCTACGGCGTGTACATCGGCACCGATGACGCCCATGACCAGAACTTTTTTCTCTTTGTCCATAATAACACCTCTAAAGTTACTCCGGGGACAGGGTGTCAGTCCCTAATTCTCCCCTGTTGTTTTTCATAAAAGGACGACTTCATTGTATAAAGAAGGATCCCGTTTGTCAAGCCTTTTTCCCTTTTTGTAGGGATTTTACAGTGCTTTTTTTCTGATCAGCTTCTGGATTCGTTCCTGCAAATAAAGGAAGGAGCCCTCGTCCATTTCGTACCCACACAGGATCTTTGTCCCCGGGTATTCCGAAAGGAGCTTCCGCTGTACTTCACTACAATATTTTTCATATCCTACGGGCAACAGGAGTGCTGTTGCCTCCTGTAAATAGTCCGCCAAGTTCTCCCGTAAGGTCAGACTTACAGCGGGAAGCAGTCGGAGCTCCGGACCATAATCCATGGCGGTTTTCTCCAGCATACCTCCAAAGCGAAGGCTGCTGCACAGAATGCCTACTGTCGTACCCGATTCTAATTTGGCAATCTCTGTCAGACAGTGGGGACTAAGGCGAAGAGCAACCTTTGCCAGCTTTGTGGGCTCCGACACGAGTCTCTCTATGAGTTCTCCGTGGGAGGGGGTCGTCACGATCAGATCCATCTCCTCAGCCAGCTTGTAGGGATAGTTCTCTACGCTCTCGGTCAGGTAGGAATGGACATCTACCTGCGGCAGAGTGCGGAGCTGTTCAGCCATACGGGACAGATTCTCCGGATTGCACTCTAATACAGCGATCTTCAAGGGATCGGTCTGCTCTGCCCGTTGCCTCAGCTTAAGTTCCAGGAAGATCTTGGTCTCCCCCGTAGAAAAGCCCATGGCATCCAGCTGATCTAAGAGCTCATCTATGGCTGTCATGGCTTGTTCCTTCCTGCTCTGCGCCCGGGGAGGGTGGTAGCTGACAAAAGTGCCTCGTCCCTGCAATTTCTCGATGAGTCCCATCCGTTCCAGTTCGTCATAGACCCGTTTAATGGTTCCCCGAGCAATGCCCAAGCGGTCGGATAGCTCCTGCACCGTAGGCAACTTCTCCTCCTGCTGTAGTCTCCCCGTCTTAATGGCATTCTCCACGGAATCCACAAGCTGTCGGTAAATAGGGATATTCAGTTGGTGATTGATCTGAAAAATCCGATCCAAACACATCACCCCATTTCAAGTTGAAAGTAAAAATTGCCATTCAAATTCCTGTTTATCGTTCTGTTGATTTCCGAATTTGTTCGTAGGGGCGACCTGTAGTCGCCCACAAAATGTTTCGATTTTGTCGGAAAACTCGTGATAATCCCGCAATTTTGTCATTGTCGTTTAACGACAATGACCGGGCGACCACAGTGTGTGGTGTAGTAAGATAGTATACACATTGTGTAATTACATGGTATACGGTTTCTGATATAATAAAGGCATACTAAATAGAAAGGAATAACAGGTA
>JAZRGR010000086.1:0-7953 GCA_045644345.1 Faecousia sp.
CAAACGGCAAGCAGGTCTCTCCCACCCTCCAGTACAGCCCCGACACCTACGGCAACAACAAGACCGGTGATCTGCTGGTCGTCTGCCAGGCTCTGGTGGCTTACTCCGACGCAGCTCTTGCATACTTCAAGGGCTAATCGAATCTGATCCCCAAGGGGGGCTGCCAATCGGCAGCCCCCCTTTTTTTATGAGCTCAAATTCCGATTTATCGAGCTGTTTGAGATTTGCACAGACCAAAGCCTTCTCCTTGGGGAGAAGGTGCCCCGAAGGGGCGGATGAGGTGGAAAATGTTTCGAATTCGCTGTAGATTTCCATAAATACGCAACATTTTACCGCACACCTCATCAGTCTCGCTCCGCTCGACAGCTTCTCCTCAAGGAGAAGCCTTGGCCCCTACCATACCTTCGGTCTGCTCGATAAATCGGGTATTTACGTGTAGGGAATGACAAGCGGATAGAAAAAAGCTGTTCGGGATCGGTGTGATCCTGAACAGCTTTGTGCTTGGTTATTCCAATTCGTCGAGGCTGCGGGAGAAGGCGGGCAGGCAATGCTCCAGGAACCAATTCAGCTCCGGAAGATCCATAGCGCATAGGGCGTCCTTGGTCTGCTGTGCAGCCGCCTCGAACTCGGAATTGCCGGCCTTGAGCTCCTCCAGACATTTGATATGGGCAGAGAGCTTGTCTGCTGCCTTGACGATAGGGAGAACGGACTCGTCGTTCTCATAGACCAGGGGAGCGTAATGCTCCCGTAGCTCCTCGGGCAGCATATGTAGCAGCTTGGTACCGCTGAGATACTCGACTTGCTTATAGGCTGCCTTGATCTCGGGATTAAAATACTTGATGGGAGTGGGCAGATCCCCTGTCAGGATCTCAGAGGCATCGTGAAACAGCGCGGCAACCGCACATCGGTCCGGGTCTGCCGGGAGATTAAGGATCTCACGGCGAATCATTGCCAGCCCATGGGCCAGCACAGCTACCATGTGGCTGTGTTCCTGGATGTTCTCGGAAAAGGTGTTGCGCATCAGACCCCATCGGGTGATGTAGCGCATACGGGATAGGAAGGCAAAGAAACGGTATTCTTCCATGATTTTCAGCTCCTCCGTCCTGTGCGATGGGGATTTGCTCGGTGCTGGGTTCTGCGGATGGGTCTCTGACCTACATGAACAGGGGTGCGAGCGCTGTGTCGGGGATGGGGGGCAGGCCGTCTTATGTTGCTGTGGTGGACATTGCTCCGGGGAGCTCCCCTATGGCCGGAGCCACGGTGTCCTACGTTGCGACCGGAACCGGAAGAACTGCCCGGACGTATGCGGGGGAGAGGAATATAGAAATCTCTGCTGAGTGAACGCAGTAGTGCCACAGAATTCTCCCGACGGAGAAGCCGGACCAGCTCTACATAGGCATTGTAGAAGCTTGTGGGAGAGGACACAGAGGCCCGATCATCTATCAACCAGGGGCAGGGTTCGGTAGTTGCAGGACTGAAGAATTTGAGGAACTGCTTGCCTACGCCCATGATCTCTGCATAGGGAAGGATACGGTAGAAATACTGGCTGTCATCTCGGATCCGCTGGGTAGCGATGGTGGAATTGCTATGGAGAACGAAGTGTCGCAGTCGTAAAAGATCCTGTACGATCTCTCGACCCGGGCGCAACCGCTGTCCGCCGAATCGGGTGGCGTATCCCACTCCGAGTTGCAGCAGAATATTGAGGATCAAGAATATGCCACACTCGGCAGGGATGGCAAGAAGGAACAAAATAATCGTTGCACCAATCCCCAATCCTATGAAGAGCCAATGATCCGGACGATACAGATGGGGGAATACCTGCTGTAGACTCCAATGAAGCACCAGACTCATAGCGGTGAGTACGATCAACCAGAACCAACGAGAGGGAGTAGCAGACAGCAAGGTGTCGAATATCATGACAGATAGAACTGCTCCCGTTCCCAAGCAAAGCCTGCGTAGCAGCTTGGGGTTGCCATCCTTCTTGCAGAATACCCTGCGCTTCCAATGAGCGACAAGGATAGAGCCCTCGGCATTGACGGCTGACATGAATCGATGTCCCCCTACCTCAATAGAGGTGCTGTTGTGGAAAATAGAACGGAACAGTCGTCTCTCGGCAGTGCTTCTTTCGTTGCCCATAGGCATCTGCTTCTCCAGACGGAAGGCTCCGCGTCTGTTACAGTGCAGGACTACGTAGCCCAACCTACCCCATAGGGCGATGATGCCGCCGATATCTGCCTTGCTACCGTATAACTGACAGGGAACTTCACCGGCAGAGGATTCAAAGTGGAAGAGGGGATCGCTTTTGGCAGTGATGCGACTCTTGCGCAGGGCAATGAACCAATATAGAACACATACAACGCATAGGAGCAGGAAGATCACGCGGTCTATGGCAACCGTCTGCTCGGCAAGATGATTCAGCGTGAAGCTGTCCGACGGGAAGGCGAGGGTCATATTCAGTGTCTCGTGATCCCGGAAGACGATGTTGGATCGGGCGGTAACGGTACGGTCATTGATTTGGATGGCCATATAGTTGTCGATCACGTCTCCGTAATAAGAGCTGTGCCACTGAGGGAAGGCGGAGATGTCTGTGGGGAATTCGACGGTAAGGTTAAAACGGTGAATGGGATACTCCATACCACGCTCAGGAACCATTGCAATAAAATGCTGTCGGCCGGAGGATTCCCACATGGTACAGGGCAGGGTATAGCTACACTGGAAGGTCTGGTTGCCGTTAAAACCGGAATCATTCTCGAAGTAGACACATTTGACTCCGTCAAGGGTCCTGCTGCGGTAGGAAGCTCCGGAGGCGGTAATGTCCCCGGCATCCGATCCCAGGGGCAGTTCAAAAGTTGTGGGGCGGGATACGAAGCGAACCTGTACGCTTACTGTGACATGGCAGGTGCCGTCACTGTTTACAACGTAGCGGACATCCATCTCGGTGATCTCATCAGAAGCGGCAAATACATTGCCCAAAAGCAGACCCATGCAGATCAGGATCAAAAGAAGCTTGCGCACCGAAGAACCTCCTTTCATGAGGAAATGAAAAAAGTGAGCACAAAAACGCATTCTGTTTTTTAATGTACCATACATCATACCATAAACCGACGGAAAATGCAATCACCTCTTTTGTTGTACACCATATAATATATGTATAGGGTATTGTCTGTGCCGGTGGTGTTAAGAGAGGTGAATGCTTACGTGGCAAATGAAGAGATGTGCATAATGCATAATAAAAACGTATACTCATTGCATAAAGTCTTGAAATATACGCAATATCCTGCATACAATGAATATTCATAAAGTCGCGAGAATGAAAATGAATGAAAACATGGGCAAACTGCACAAAAGTCATATTTATGTAAGCACTTACAAAAAGCCTATACCAAAATAGTAACGAAATTGTTTGGAAACTATTTACTTTCTGTATGCAAGGTGGTATTATTTAGGAAAGCCTTTCGGGGATAAACTCCCCAAACGGCAAAATTGGAAGGAGATGTGCTCTATGAAAAAGACCATCATGAAGATTATGGCGATCCTCCTGACCGTAGCAATGATCTGCGGTATGTTCCCCGCTTTTGCTTCTGCAGCAAAGGTTGAGGAAGAACGCCCTGTGGAGATCTCCAAGAAGTCCGAAGAGATCATCAACGCCGACGTATGGAGCGTTATTGATGATTTCGAAGACGAGAACATCGTTGCCAAGCGTGGCAAAATCATTTCCGCTCGTGATTATGCAGAGCTGTCCTATGACATCGAGGCTCTGGTTAAGGAATCCGAGACCTATGTAGAAGGCTCCATCAACCGTAACGGCGACTTCTTCACCTGGGAAACCACCGAAGGCATCGTCTGCGGCTACTCTCCCGAGCTCCGCTTCAAGACTCGCAACAATTCCGCTACCGGCTCTGACGTGATCGAAACTGTTTCCTATGCCAAGAAGGCAGGTCCTTCCTCCAAGGATGTTTACCTGATTGCTCCTTACTATGGCTACGACTCCAGCTTCACCGATCAGTACAAGAATGAGGCTAACTCCATCGCCAAGGCTACCGGCGGCCAGTACAAGCTGTACCAGGGCACCAACGCTACCATCACCAACATCGGTACTGCAATGCAGAACGGTGGCGTCGTCATCTTCGACTCCCACGGTATCACCGACTACTCCAACGGTGAGGACTATGTCTCCCGTGCAAACTCCTCCTACCTGTGCCTCAAGACCTCTACCGGCATTACCAGCACCGACATGAAGGCTGTTTCCGGTACCTATGGCACCTACTACCATGCATTTAACGGCGGCAACTCCACTTACTGTGTCAATGGTACCGCTATCAGCAACCACATGACCAAGGCTGCTCCCGGCACCATCCTGTGGATGGCTATCTGCCTGGGCATGGCTACCAACGGTCTGTGCACTCCCATGCGTAACGCAGGTGTTGAAGTTGTTTACGGCTACTCTCAGTCCGTATCCTTCACCGGCGACTACAAGTACGAGACCTACTTCTGGAACAAGATGAAGGCCGGCTCAGATGTTAAGACCGCTGCTTCCTACATGAAGTCTGCAGCAGGCTCCAACTGGGACCCCGCTTACTCCTCCTACTCCCAGAGCCAGGCAAAGAGCAACTATGTTGCATTCCCCATCGTTGTTTCCGATCAGGATACTTATCCCGGTCAGGGCAAGGTAGACGCAGTCCAGACCGTTAAGTCCACCTACACCCTCTTCGGTTCCTCCAGCTCCTCCGGTGGCTCTACCGGCGGCAATACCGGCGGCAATACCGGCTCCAACTCCGGTTCCACCTCTACCTCCAGCGACACTTACGAGCTCGTTACCGCTGCTGCTGACCTGACTGCAGGCAAGTACATCATCCTTGCTAATGCTGACGGCAACTATGCAGGTAGCTACAACTACTACGCACTGACCACTGCTAAGGACGGCTCCTATGCCGCTATGGCAGCACAGGGCCTGAGCTTCGACAGCCTGCCCACCAGCCTGACCTGCGATGCTTCCGCAGCAGGTGACTATGTATGGACTATGTCCGGCAGCCGCACCAGCATGAAGCTGGCAGCAGGCAGCAGCTATCTGGCAGGTGCCTCCGGCTCCACCAAGCTGACTCTGGATTCCACCGCAACCACTTGGTCCGGTTCCTATTCTTCCAGCTACCAGGGCTTCTCCGTTAAGGGCAACAGCCGCTACATCTCCCTCCGTGACGATATCAGCACTGTAGGCGACAATGGTGCTCCCCTGTTCTGCACCGTCAGCTCCACTTCCTCCGGCACCACCTATCTCCACTTCTACAAGCTGGCCGGTTCTTCTTCCGGTTCTTCCTCCGGCTCCACTACCTGCAGCCACAGCAGCACCACTACTTCCACTGTAGATGCAACCTGTACTGCAAGCGGCAAGACCACCAAGACCTGCAAGACCTGCGGCGCAGTGGTCAGCACCACCACCATCCCCGCTCTGGGCCACAGCTACAAGTACACCAGCAATGGCAATGGTACCCACAAGATCACCTGCGCTCGTTGCTCCTACTCCTCCAGCGCAAACTGCTCCTACAGCAGCAATAAGTGCACCTACTGCGGCTACACCAACGCTTCCTCCGGTTCCGGTTCCACCACCACTTCCGGTATCACCAGCGGCCAGTATGTGATCGCAGCCAAGGTCGGCAGCACCTACTATGCAATGTCCAACACCTTCGCAAGCAAGATCTCTGCTACCAAGCTGACCATCTCCAACGGCGAGGTTACCAACGATGTTTCCGGCATGGTCGTCAACATCACCAAGAACGGCAGCTACTACACCATCGACAATGGCACCAAGTACCTCAAGTACTCCTCCAGCACCAACTTCACCACCAGCTCCACCGCATACAACTGGAACATCGCTGCAGGTGTTAACGGCACCTATCGTATCACCGCTTCCTCTTCCAGCTCTCGCGGCATTATCTTCAGCACCAGTGCTGCCAAGTTCGGTGCATACGCAGTCAGCAACGCAACTGCAACCTCCAGCATCTACTACGACGTAGAGCTGATTCCCGTATCCGGTTCTTCCGATTCCGGTTCTTCCGGCTCCGGCTCCGGCTCTTCCTCCGGCTCCACCACTACCGACGCCTACACCTATGAGCTGGTCACCAGTGCTTCCGGTCTGACCGCAGGTGATTACATCATCCTGACTGCAGCATCCGGCAGCTATGCAGGTAGCTACAACTACTATGCACTGACCACCAACAAGGACGGCTCCTACGCCGCTATGTCCGCACAGGGTCTGAGCTTCAACAGCCTGCCCACCAGCCTGACCTGCGATCCCTCTTCCGCATCTGCATTCGAGTGGACCATGTCCGGCAGCCGCACCAGCATGAAGCTGGCTACCGGTAGCAGCTACCTGGCAGGTGCTTCCGGCTCCACCAAGCTGACTCTGGCTACCTCCGCTACTACCTGGTCTGCAACCTACAACTCCAGCAAGCAGGGCTTCCAGGTTAAGGGCAACAGCCGCTACATCTCCCTGCGTGATGACATCAGCACTGTAGGCGACAATGGCGCTCCCCTGTTCTGCACCGTTAGCTCCTCTTCCTCCGGTCAGACCTACCTGTACTTCTACAAGTGCACCAGCTCCAAGGCTGAGAACGAGACTGTTCAGAACACCGAGGATCTGGTTATCAACACCAAGGAATACAAGAACACCAAGACCGGCGTCGATGCTATCTTCGCAGTAACTGAAGAAGTTGCAGCTAAGTACGACCGTGTCTATGCCGTTGTCAGAATCGGCGGCAAGGAAGCTGTTATCGAGTCCGAGGCAGGCGTATTCACCTACGCTCTCAACGCAAGAGAGAAGACCGGCGCTCTGGTTATCACCCTCTTCGCTGAGAAGGACGGCATCACCTACGTTGGTGTGACCGACACCTGGACCATGGCAAATGCTACCTCCACTCGCTGATCATCCTTAAGATCTGATCAACGTCCTTAAATAACCCCGGACCTGTTGCAGGGATCTCCTGCAACAGGTCCTTGTTATATAGGCTCCTAACACCCGACTAAATTCCAGTTTATCGAGCTGTTATGCTGTCGCAAATGGAAAATTGAAAATGGAAAATGGAAAATGATCCTAGCTGGAAATTCTAATCATAAAATATTTTTATTTTCGCAGAAAATTTTGGAAATACCAGAGATTGTATCGACTATATGTTGCTCTATTTTAAATCCATCCCGAAGGGATACCGACATTATACATTATACATTTTCCATTTTCCATTATTCCGATTTGCGCGACCGAAGGGAGCGATAAATCGGAATTTGATCCCTGTACTTGACAAATGATTGAAATGACCGTATAATATCAATATCGTTATTCTGGATTGAATATAACCGTCTTCGAGTCGTGCATCCTAAGGAGGAATCTATGGTGTATCGACCGGGGTCGTCTTGGAAACGGGGCGGCCTTCCATTGCGAAAAGAGGATGAGAAGCTGTAACACGGATAGGAGAGATCTGCCACATACGTATCTGTTTTGTGGGGGTGCGGGGTTTATTTACGGGTGGTCTCTTGCCATGCCCTCGTGTGGGGGCAGTATGTGTGCCTTCTTCTTGTATCATTGTCGCCTTTTCGCAATATAGCGAAAAGGCGATTTTTTTGGGTAAATTCCGATTTATCGAGCAGTCCGATTTCCGAATTTGTTCGTAGGGGCGACCTGTGGTCGCCCGCAAAATGTTTCGATTTTGTCGGAAAACTCGTGATAATCCCCTCATTTCGTCATTGTCGTTTAACGACAATGACCGGGCGACCACAGGTCGCCCCTACGGTGTTATACGATAAACAGCTCCATAAATCGGAATTTAGGTTATATACTTTAGTAAGCAAGTCCACAGATATTGTGTTATGTCGAAATATCGCATATGCCTTGTAGGGGCGAAGCTGTGTCTTCGCCCGATAACACCGTAAAACGGTGTTACAAAAAAGTTCGTTATTTATCGG
>JAZRGR010000087.1:0-50091 GCA_045644345.1 Faecousia sp.
ATTGCTGCCTCCTGCTCAGAATCTAAGAACAACAATGTATTTTTAAATGGAGAAATGTGTATACCATGTAAGTACACAAAGTGTATACCATGTTACTCTTGACACACAGGTCGCCCCTACGAACAAATTCGGAAATCGAACAGCTCGACAAATCGGAATTTTATTTGCAGAAACCATAAAATTTATTGTTGCAAGATCCAGCTTTTTTTGCTATGATATAGAGTAGAAAAGTATGCATACAAGGAGCGTATTACAAATGGTAAAATTGATTGACAAGCTATCTGCTGTTATGGCAGATGCCTTCACTGCCGCAGGCTATCCTGCTGACTTTGCCAAGGTGGGCGTTTCTAACCGCCCCGACCTGTGCGAATTCCAGTGCAACGGTGCTATGCCCACTGCCAAAGCCGCTCGCAAGGCACCCATTATGATCGCCAATGAAGTTGCCGATAAGCTGAAGGAGCAGGACATTTTCTCCTCCGTAGAGGCTGTAAACCCCGGCTTTATTAATCTGCGGGTCTCCCCTGCCTATTTGGCTGCCCATGTAGACGAGATGCGTCGCACCGATCGTTTGGGTGTTACCGGCGAGATCAAGGGCCGCAGCGTAGTCGTTGACTACGGCGGACCCAACGTTGCCAAGCCTCTTCATATCGGTCACCTCCGTTCCGCCATTATCGGTGAGAGCGTTAAGCGGATCTATCGCTACTTCGGTGATACCGTTGTGGGTGACATCCATATGGGCGACTGGGGTCTCCAGATGGGCCTCATCGTTGCAGAGCTGAAGGTCCGTCAGCCTGATCTCCCCTATTTTGACGACAGCTTTACCGGTGAATACCCTGCCGAAGCTCCCTTTACCATTTCCGAGTTAGAGGAGATCTATCCCTTTGCATCTCAGAAGAGCAAGGTTGACCCGGACTTTGCCAAGGAAGCCCACGAAGCTACCTATCTCCTCCAGACCCGCAAGCCCGGCTACTATGCCCTGTGGAAGCACATTATGGCTGTTTCCGTAGCGGACCTGAAGCGTAACTATGCCAATCTGAATGTTGACTTTGATGTTTGGATGGGCGAGGCCGACGCAGAGCCTTACATTCCTCCCATGCTGGAGAAGTTAGAGGCTCAGGGCATCCTCACAGACAGTGACGGTGCTAAGGTCATCATTGTGGAAGAAGAGGGCGATAAGAAGGAGGTCCCTCCCTGCATCCTGGTCAAGTCCGACGGTGCAACCCTCTACGCTACCACGGATCTTGCTACCATCGTCCAGCGTATGGAGGACTTTAAGCCCCATAAGATCTTCTATCTGACCGACAAACGGCAGAATCTACATTTTGAACAGGTCTTCCGTGCCGCACGGAAGAGCGGCATCGTTCCCGATGGCGTCGAGCTGGAGCATGTGGGCTTCGGTACCATGAACGGCAAGGACGGCAAGCCCTTCAAGACCCGTGACGGCGGTGTTATGCGTCTGGAAACCTTGATCGCAGATATCACCCGCTATGTTGAAGACAAGATCCTGGAGAATCAGATCGTGGATGCTTCCGAGGCTCACGCCACCGCCAAGATCATTGCCGTTGCCGCACTTAAGTACGGCGACCTGTCCAATCTGGCAACCAAGGATTATATCTTCGATATGGAACGTTTTGCCGCCTTTGAAGGCAATACCGGTCCCTATCTCCTCTATACCATCGTCCGTATCAAGTCTATTTTGGCACGTTGCGGTCTGCCGGAGGATCTTACCATTGGCGAAGCCGATACCCAGGTAGAGAAGAATCTGCAGCTTGCCCTGACCCAGATGCCGGAACAGCTTTCCCTGGCATATCGGGATTCCGCCCCCAATGTGATCTGTGCCTATGCCTACGATCTGGCAGGTGCTCTCAACAAGTTCTATCACGACACCCGGATCCTTACGGAGCCTGACGCAGAGAAACAGCGTCGCTATATTGCCCTGGTAGCCCTTGCAAAGCGTGCCCTGGAAGAGTGTATCGACCTCTTAGGCTTCGAGGCTCCGGAGAAGATGTAATGAAACGGCTCATCCCCCTTCTCCTCTGCCTCCTGCTTCTTTGTAGTTGCAGTAAAACAGGTGAAGCCCCCAATGCTTTCACCTACCAAAAGGCCCCCGACCTGTTCCAATTGGATCTGGCACCCTATAACCCCTCCACCAACGATGTCCGCTTCTGCCTCGACGAAGAGGGCTACCTCATTTCCTACATGTATAAGTTGGACAACCGCGATATCCTGGTGACTTATAGCTATGAAGGCAGAACCATCACCGTCATCGCCTTCGCAGATGATGAACGGGTGGATATTCAGGTTTTCACCGCCGTAAGCGACTTCGACCCAAGTCTCCCCATGGTAGAATACAGAGGCTACTATATCCGCGGCTACAAAATGCCCGCAGAATCCTAAGCCAATAAACCAACGAGCAGGGATCGCCCCCAAAGGGCCATCCCTGCTCCCATTTTTCTCTCCCCCTATCCCACATTCTGCCCCTTTCTATCTTTAGCAATCTGATCATATTGCTCCCCGATCTGCTGATCCGACGGAGTCTCTTCCGACTCGCCGTCCTCCTCCATCCCACGAGCATAACCCTCGTCCGGCTCCCGTGCCTCATCCACCATCCGCTGTACCGTTTCCATATCCCCCACTTCCACGGCACCGAGATAGGCTTCATCATCAATAGAAAATTTCTGCTTGACATTCGTGTCCTTTTTTGTTACTCTCACCGTAGAAACCGGCTTTGCTCCGTAACTCGAATGCATGTCCGACTTTATATTAGGTCGTCCATCTTCGCGGGAGTTGTCAGTCTCTTTTTTGTTACAGAGATTGAGTATATTTGGCTTCTACTATTATCACTGTCAATCGTACGGAGTGCAACAATAACTTCATAGAAATCTTCCCCAATTTTTTGCAACAGCTACAAAGGTACCTCAATCTATTATCCCGGAGATATTCTTGCTATTATTGCTATGAGGATCATGTTTTACGCTGTATATGTACTCGGCAGTCTTTAACAGAGTGTCAAGTTTCGATAATATTGCTGCACATTGCCACCTCACCGCCCCCACCACCTTCCCATGACTATCAATCCCCGGCCTTTCTCCCACCATTCCCCCGCCCCCTCTTGTGCCATAAATGCCACGCCATCACCCACCTTTCCCATAATCACATACCAATACCACCCCCCATACCAACAAAAACAAACAAAAAATACCTATAAATACCACAAAAAACCTCTTGACTTTTCCCCCATTCTGTGGTATCCTATATGAGCACTGAGGGAAACCGATGTGCTCATATCGCGGAGTAGAGCAGTTGGCAGCTCGTCGGGCTCATAACGCGGAGGTCGGGGGTTCAAGTCCCTCCTCCGCAACCATAAAAACCACCGTTTTCACCTCGAAAACGGTGGTTTTTCTAACTTTTCGCTTCAATTTCCAGCACCAAAAAAACCGCCGTGGGGAAGATTTGGGGAAAGTGCCTTTTGAAATCCATTTTGATAAATTCCGTTATTCCCCGTTTTACCCACTTTTTCCAACTTTTTCACCCAAAATAAGTTCAGACTTTCCCATCCTCAAGTTGGGACAATTTGAAAATAATTGCATAAAAATCACTAATTTTTTGAAGATTTATTGCGGAACTTCCTCGTCTATGCTATAATATGGTTTAGCGAATTAGCGAAAAGGAGAACAAGGCATGGCAAACAAGCAGAAAAAAGAAGCTTTGGCTGCTTTGGACGAAGCAAATAAGGAATATAAACAGGTTTGCTCCGAACTGAAAAGTAAATACAAAAAGCTGGACAAAGCATCTGATAATGCGCTTGTCCTTATTTCTGATGTCGAAAAACTTGTCGAGGGCATTCGTCATCGTCCTTGGTCATATAAAGCAATCAAGCATAAGATTTCTGTCAAAAAGAAAAAGTTCGTTGAAACCAAAGATTTGAAACGCAAGGAAAGAAATAAGAACATAACCGCAGGAGTTGTCGCCGGTCTTGCCGGAGGTGGTCTCGGTTTGTTTGTATTCATGAAGGATATTTGCAAAAAGAATATTATTTTATGGATTGTTTGTATTGCATTGTTCGTCCTCGTTTTAGCAGCCTTTCTCGTTTTCAAGTTATTCAATGGTATAATGACAGCGAAGAAAGCCTACGAGCAAACAAAACTCGTTAAGGAAGAAACCAACAAGAACCGATCATTATATAGCAAGGCCGATGCTTTAATTAGAAATATTGAAGCTGGAAGCAACGCAGTAAACGAGTATTATACCAAGTTAAAGAATTGCGCTGAGAGTAATTATAAGGAACTTCCCGAAGATACAAAAGAAGCACTTAGCGTTCTTTATAATCTTGCCCTCACGCTGACAGAGTTAGTAAGTACTCAGATAGGATAATATTATGGCTACAAAACAAATTTTAAAAAGCTCCCAAGAGCAAGGGGTTGCAGCTTGGATAAACTATCTGCGTGTGTTAAGGATTGAAACACTCCTTGACAAACTGGCGGCTCAGGACTGTAACTTAGAAAAGGCAGTTAAAACACTGAACGAAATCAAGGTGTTTATTGCTGATCCTAAACACATTCTTGGTTCATTTGCAACGAAGCATGGCGAAGTCGCTGAACATATGCAAGTAGGTTTTCTCAATGCTGAAGCAGCTGTTCAGGGAAAAGAACAATTATATACTTTTGATGGTGTTGGCAGACTTGCAATGGAAGATTATCTTCGTGACGGACAGATGATTCAGTCCAAGTTTTATAATGGCGTCAAAGGAACATTTCGAGCGGTATGTCATCATTTCAATGATTATCCAAACTTTATAGCCGATGGTGGTACATACGATATCCCTAAAGATCAATACGAAAAATTAATTGATATTTACACGCGCGGAGAAACTGCACGTTCAAGTTTGAGAACTTCGGAAGAAACACTTTTCAAGGCAATGAAAGCTTGGGAGTCCGAAAACTCCGTGCAAATAAAAGAAGTAATTAAGCCCGCTGTTGTCGGATACGACGAGGTTCAGTTGGCAGTGGCTGATCAAACAGTTGCTCAAGAAGAAGCACGGGTCAAAGACTTAGACAAGGAAATTCGGCATGAAGCTGTAGATGCATCTAACCCAACTCTTGCTGAAGGTGCAAAGGCTACAGCAATAGCAGCTGTTTTGGAAGGTGGAATCACCTTTGCAATTAAGGTTTATCAGAAGAAAAAATCGGGAACCAAAATACAGAACTTCACTGAGGACGATTGGAAAGAAGTTGGATTGGACACACTGATTGGCACCGGAAAAGGTGCAATCAGGGGTGCTGTCGTCTACACGATGACAAACTACACATCAGTGCCTTCTCCGCTTGCCAGTGCAATGGTTACTGCTACTTTTGGAGTTGCCGCGCAGGCTCGCAAGCTGAGTAATGGAGATATTGCCAAGGAAGACTTCATCGACAATTGTGAAGTTGTTTGTCTTGATGTTGCAGTTAGTGCATTGTCATCAATGCTTGGCGAGGTGCTAATTCCGATACCTATCCTTGGAGCTATTATAGGCAACACAATGGGTATGTTCATGTACGAAATATCAAAGACCTATTTGACTTCTACAGAACAAAAACTTATCGCAAAATATCAAAAAGATTGTCTCTCCTTTGTGCAAGATCTTGATTGCAAATACGAAGAATTGATTTGCAGGCTCAACGAAAAAATGACTCAGTTCAAATCACTCCTTGCCTTAACATTCGACGGTGATATGAATAGTCGATTTGAAGCGTCTGTAGCATTAGCTCGCTCTGCTGGTGCTGACGAAAGAAGAATCCTTAAAAGCAAAGTTGAAAGAGATGCTTTTTTCTCTTCTGAAGAATAAGCAAGCATATCAATAATTGCGAAACAGCAAGAAACATACGCACCTTCTTGGACAGCTACTGAAGTAATCGGGTAGGAGGATACCCAATTAACAAATAGCCTCCTGCTCAATTAAGTTTATTTAATCTCAGGTTCCCAGGCATCGAACTTCGTAGAGAAGAAGAATTCCCTAAGAGTAATATCCAAACCATCACAGATCTTTTGAACTGTCAAAACTGTGGTGCTGTGATTACGACCACTAACGATATTATTGATGGTAGATTGCATGACACCGCTACAACTACTAAGTTTGTTAATAGATATATCGTATTTTTGTATGATAAATACGCAAGACTATATATAACGAAGAGGTATTTTTAAAAGTTGAAGATGCATGATAAAATGGCATTGATTAACCATACCATTACAGAGACCGTGCAATAGTCCGAACAGTAAACAATTTGGTAAATTGCAAGGAGCGCTTTTAGAAGGAGGAGAACACATGACTCTTGCGGCAGGGTGGATACGTAAGGTTAATAATTGTGAAGAACTTGTTTTCATTTCAGATAGTAGGCTTTGTGGTGGTCATCGTTGGGATGAGTGTCCTAAAATTATGACATTACCTTGCGAAAACTGTGTTCTAGGTTTTGCTGGAGATACAGATTATGCCTATCCAATGATGATGCAGGTAAGTTTTGCAATGAGTGAGTACAATAAAATACGCACTCGTGCGATGGATATATTTGATCTAAATGGCTATGTTCTAAAACATATCAATCATTTGAGTCAATCTGTATATGACATGGCAAGTCCTGATGATCAAGCTGAGAACGAATTCATATTTGGAGGCTATTCTTGGACTGAGAAGCAGTTCAAATTGTGGCGATATTATTTCAATAAAAGAACTAGAATGTTTCAAAGAGATGCCCATGCCAGAAGAATTATCTCCAACATACCAGGGGATATGGTTATTATTGGCGATCAACGCGAAGCATATAAGAGAGTGCTTCGTTCAATTCTGCAAGAGAAATATGGTCCTCAAGGTATATACAATAATGACAATGGCTTGGATATGGAGCCTTTCGAAGCGTTACGAAACATGCTTCGGGATGCACATCCCAGCGACACCATTGGAGGTGCCCCTCAGATGGTAAAATCATACCAGTATATGAATTCAAGGCCAGTCGGGGTATATTGGCCAAAGAAAGAAGATAATCCATTCAAAAACAGAACCTTGCTTGGAAGAAGTATGTTTGAATTTGAAGACAGCGAATTCTGGTTTTTGGACCCTGATACTTTTATTACAAGCCCATGTTATAAAAGTTCATTAGAAAATAAAGCAGAATAACCAAACTTCTAAAGAGGGAGGCACCTTACATAAAAGAAACCCTTTAAAGAACATAAACACTAAATTATTGGCGCCGCGGAGGAATGCAGAATTCCTTTGCGGCAGCTCTTTTTTGAGTTATTTTGACAATCAATTCTATGCAAAAATCAGCTCGTTATACACGATCTCCGTAACACGGGCGCGGATGTTATTCATACGGGCTACCCATTCCATTTGGTTGGTGGCTTTGAGGTCTTCGGTGATGCCTTCGGCGGTGGCGAATTGTTTGATGAGGCGGTCGCACATTTCGTTAGCGGCGCGGTCTACTTCTTCCAGGTGGGGATTTAGAGTTTCCTTCAGTATCATGGCGTGATAGATGACCTTGCGGTTGTTCAGCAGATAGTCATGGCGACGCTTGCCCCAGATTCCGATGTTGGCGGGTTTCGGAGGCTCCACCAAGGGAATGCAGGACAGGAGACGGTTCTGTGTCTTGGTTGTAAAAGTTTGATTTAACAAATATTAATCAATAAATTTGGTAAATATCATGCCATAAAATTGCATATTTCTGCAAAGTCGACGCGATGAAGCAGTCAGTTTCTGGTGATTCTATTTTTCAATCGAACATGCTCCGCTTCAAGTACCTTCCATTCTTGTTGTAACAGCAAGCATTCCTCCAAAGCCTTTTTCATTTCCTCAGATTCATAGGGAACTCCTTGGTCTACCAGTTGCTTTAGCTTCCTTTTCGCTTCCTCCAAGGCTTCTCCAACTCTCACAAGATTAATCGCTGACAGTACCAGTTCATTCTTTTTATTCTTCATGGTAACGGTTACTCCTTTGTTTTATATTTGGCAGAACTAAATATATTTATTATATTTGGTATTACCAAATATATCAACCCCCTTTACGCATATAATTTGTGTAAATGGGGGTGTTCCAATGAAAACAAGGAAATTAGGGCTTGGAGATCGCAATTTGATTGGAGCCCGTGTTACTGAGGCAAGGCTTGCACAAGGAATGAAACAGGTGGAATTGCTCGCGAAGCTTCAGCTCGCAGGAGTTGATATGAGCGTTCCGGCATTATCACTGCTGGAAGGACAGAAGCGTCCTGTTTCAGACATTGAACTAAACGCCTTGGCAGATATTCTGAATGTCAGCGTAGATTGGCTTCTCGGTCGCAAGGAATCATAACTTGAGACTATTTATCCTATATATTTTTAAGCCATGCAGACGATTTGTTTGCATGGCTTCCATTTGAGTAGCTTGAAACGGAGAATTAAGAAAAAACAGTGAGGTGCACTTATGATAGAAACCGAAAGACTCATCCTGCGTCCCTTCTGTATGGAAGATGCAGCGGATGTGTTTGAATATCTGAAAAAGCCCACAGTGAACTGCTTCGCCTGTATGAAGGTAGGCTCTTTAAAAGAAGCTCAGGCGGCAGTCAAACAAAAGATGGAGCATAGGGAGTACTGCTTCGCTGTCGTGTTGAAAGACATTGGCAAGGTCATCGGCGAAATCGAGGCTCATCCGGAAAGCTCCCAGCCTGACGAAGCAGAGGACTTCGCAGAGGATACCTTCAGCCCTTGCTGGATGCTGAATCCCAACTACCAAGGCAAAGGCTACGCATTCGAGGCGGCTAAGGCATTCTTTCACTATCTGTTCAATCAGAAAGGTGCACGCCGGATCTATGCCTATACCGAGGACTATAACCTATCCAGCCAGAATCTCTGCAAGAAACTGGGCATGCGTCACGAGGGGCTGTTCATGGAATTTGTGTCCTTTGTCAACGATGCTGAGGGCAATCCCATTTACGAGAATACCCTGCAGTGGGCCATCCTGAAAAAGGAATGGGATGCACAAACGAGATAAGGATACAAAATTTCTCCTCTTCCAATCGCATATTAAGCGAAGTCAACCTGTAACACTCTGTCGAGCTTTCATCTTCTGCCAACTAACATACCCATAAATATCGTTTATAAAAAAAGCCACAAAGCAAACAACCACAGAAATATATCTTGTATCGAACATACTCGCCATTATCCACAAAAGGATTAAAACGATATCGTTTGCGGCATAGGCTATAGCAAAATACGGGCTTCTTCTGAAGGTAAGATAGACCGCAAGGAAGCTTGTTGTTACGGACAGAGTGCTTGCGACAATATTCGCCGTTTCAAAATAATCCAGCACAAAATAGAACACAACAGTAACGATTGCCGTTATGACCCACATGAGCAGAGCTTCTGTTTTGCCGACGGTATTTACCTTCACCTCGGTCTTGTTGCCGTTGTAGGGATTTCTCAACCAAGACACAAGGGCAACGATCGCCATGGGCATCGTCATGCCGAGGTAAGTGATCATTTCGCCATAATACGCAAATGTGAAGGATATGATCCCGTACATAAGGCTGAACACGACCATCAAGAATTGCCCCAAGGGGTTCCCCTTGGCGTTGAAGATCAACGATGTAACGCCGATCAAGGACGCAGTCAAAGTCAGGTAGCTTGCCCTATCAAAGAAGCAAAATGATATCAGGATGACAAGCACGGAGGATGACCACAATACTCGCTCTGTTTTCGAAAAATACCTTGTTGCAGCTTTTAATTTATCCACAGTGACCTCCCAAAAAAACGAGCATTCGTATGCACATCTTCTAAGACCTAATGATGTGCAAACGAATGCTTCGTGCATTCTACTACTCGGTAGCAGTTTGTAATACTATTATTCCATTAAAAGCAGATAACTTTTAATGGAACCTTTTTGTGCCGGAAGGCACAAAAAGCGTCTCATGCGAGTTTCTACGCCCTATCGGGCTATAATACTGTTTCTTGATAAAATGGTTTGAAAACCATTTTATTGCAGGATGAATATCCTGCCCCGCCTATGGCGGCAAGAACAGTATTACACGGCATTTCTTGGCGGCTTTGCCGCCATGCCGCTTACTAGCGGCATAATAAAACGGTTAATCCGTTTTATTAGAAATAAGTATAAAAAGTAGCCATTTTAGAATGTCTACTTTTTAAAGAAACTCGGTATAATATATTTTCTCTAATCATACAACAAGATGCCGAAAAAAGCAAGCTAAATTCATGAGCGTGAGAAAGTTCAGTGGAACGGGCATTTTTCTTGGATACACTGGTTATTCAGGTGGGATCGGGAGCAATGGATCTCATCTATTTCCATTTGGATGCCCAAGTGTTCTTCCGTGAATTTTACAGCCTCTATGATGGCGAGGTAAGAGTCCCGTTTGCAACAGCGGGGGCCGCCGTTTTTGCCTATGGATTCCAAAGCCTTCCCTGTCATTTGATTGGAAAGACCCCATGCCGTTCCGGCTAAGGGGGTTGCTTTCAACACAATGGAAAAATACATCCCCGTACTGACACCTGCTCCGCAGGCACCCCAGAAGCCGCAAGCACCGCCGGGAACCTGTTTTCCGCGCTTTTGCATCTCATAAAGTGCGGCTTTTAAGTCTATGTCTCCACCTGCATTTTTGTAGGCGGTTAACAGCGCGGAGCCGACCATAGTATGATGCTCCGGCCCGTGCATATGACAAGCCGACATAGACATCATCTGTTCCAAAATCTCAATGGGATTTGTAGAAGTGCTACTCAGACAGATGGAAAGGATCTCGTCCATTCCACTCGTGTGGCATTCATCGCAAACAAAATGTCCCTTCGTACATCTTGTTTTACTGCTTTGCTTTTTGTGGCACAGCTCGCATTCCATCCATTCGTCCGCATCCAGATATTCCAAGGGTGCTTTACAAATCAAACATTCTTCGTTCATTCATATTACCTCGTCAAAATTCACCTGATAGCCTTGAGAAAAAATGTGGAAAGTCGTTGCGCTGCAAGGCTTTGTGGGATATTTAATCAGATTTGTCACTCAAAATATAGCAATCAGCATTTTGGGTGTAATTTGATTCCATTTATTTTACAAACTGTCCGATTATTTCGTTCCCATGCCAAAATCGTCAGTAGGACAGGGAACTTTTTACGCAGTTTTTCCCTATGAAGCATCACGCAAAGCCTTTATTTTCTTCCGATCAAAACCCCAAATTTATGAGATATATACAGCAAAAGAGGATGGCGTCTTCCACGGAGCCGGCAAACAGGAATCTGCTGACGGACATCCGAATTACGAATCTATACCATCCTCAGACGCTACTATACCACAGGAAAACAGTGATGTCAATGACGATGTTCAAAATCAGCATGTCCCTTCGTACATCTTGTTTTGCTGCTTTGCTTTTTGTGGCACAGCTCACACTCCATCCATTCGTCCGCATCCAGATATTCCAAGGGCGCTTTGCAAATCAAACATTCTTCATTCATTCATTCATATCACCTCATCAAAAGTTAGGATAGAAGGAAGAAAACATGTCCCACAGCTCCAAAACTCAAGAAAAATGTCAAAAACCATCCTCCTAAAAGCTGCAATATCGGAGATCCGTAAAAGCATCCCAAAAATCTCCGCCGAAGGACAATCCCAATCATCAAAGCGAGGGAAATCCCCACACTTAGCAATGCGATGAAAGGAAATGCCTGCGGTGTCATAGTGAGCGCGTAAGCCGTCCGTATCAGCAGGAGCAATCCGCTCACGACGGGTATATCAATCAGATTTCCGGGGATGGGAGGCTCTCCTTTTCTCCGTCCCCCATCCAGCTCGAAGGTGAGAGGGAACAGCAGATACAGCACCACACTGACAATCTGCGTGCCTATACACAAAAGACTCCACAGCCAATAAGGACGGGGATACAGGAGGAATACCAAATCAATTGCAAAAGCAATCAAATGAAGCCAGAAGGCAGCGCGATCCCGTAAGCTGCGAATCTCACGGATTTCCTTGTCTGTGATGAAGCTCCGAACCACAGTCAGCTTAGGAAAAAAGGCTTTCAGCTGAACTTCTTCGTAGAGTTCTTCAAAATGGAACAGTAGGAACTCTTCGCGGACACACAATTCGATTTCCGTAATGGAATCGTTGCCTTTCATCCCCACTCTGCGGATAGCACTTTTCGGGATTCCTCGAACCGAAAGCCCTTCCGCCTGCCACTCTTGGATCGGTCGAGGAACCCTACGCAACATCCGACGAAAAGCAGTTTCCCGGAACTGTCCATCCAGTTTTACCAGCATGTAAAAATTCTCATTGTCCACCAAGTAATAAGATATTCCAGTTTGAGAAAGATGCAGATACATAGAATCCATCACAAAATCACCCGATTACACACAATATTGGGTTTAAGTATGCTTTTTTAAATTATACTCTATTTTCGCACAGAAAGCAATCCGCTTTTCTGGTGGAACTCGGCTTCATATCTGAATAAAGATTTTTCGATTTCCCATGAAAATATGCTTGTCTTTCTTGCATGAACTGTGCTATAATTGACAGGAATTCAACAAGGAGGGATGTTCCGTGAGATTTAATGAGTTTCCTGTCATCGACCAAATCGCCACAGGCAAAAACATTTTATCGCTCCGCAAGGAGAAGGGACTTTCCGTAAAGGATCTGCAGGAGTACTTTGGGTTTGAAGAACCCCAAGCAATCTACAGATGGCAATACGGCAAGACGCTTCCATCCGTGGATAATCTCTATGCACTCAGCGCTCTGCTTGATGTGCCGATGGAACGCATCTTGGTACCGGTCCCCAACAAAAAGAATGTTTACGATATGAAAAAGCAGCAGGAAATTCCTGCTGCTTTCGGCTTTTTATGCCGCATCCATAAAGAAATTGGCGTCAACAAGACTCATTTCCTTTTCGGATCGGGCCTTGCCCATGACCAGTACCACATCCGCCTCCTCTGCATCACAGAGCGATACGTGCTGTGCTTCAAGAAGGAGCTCCAAATAGCGGCCTAAGGAGAAAGATCCCTGACGGTGATCGACACCTGCATACCAGTCAGCGTGCCACCCTTCGGGTGCGCCATCAAAAACGATGCATCGATTGGGAACATCGATGTATCCATAATTGACGGTCGTGCAATCCTGTCGCAGATGGTGGGAGAAGAAGCAATTTGCTTCCTTGAAGAGCTCATAGCCTTCCCCATCGCTCTGTCCCTTTGGAACGGCCATCATACCCACATAGCAGGTAGACACATCCTTGAAGCCGCTCTTTCCTCTAAAGAGGTGGATGTTTGCATTGACCTTATCAATGGGGGCAGTAAGGTCAATATCAATGTACTCTGCGGCGTTGCTGTGGGTAATATCCCCGGAGAACACCACACCGCAGCCGCGGAAGGATTGATTCCAGCCAACACTGTGGCTTTTCCCTTCTAAATCGGTATATCCGGCATGAAGGTCAATGTCTACACAGGAAGCATCATCCCAGTATACAAAGAAACGAAGGGCATCGATTCCATCCGGTATCCGATATGCAATCCCGCTGCGAATGAAGCCACCCTCTGCAGATTTGTCATTGCAGTGAAGCTCAGACATAGCAAGGTCAAATTCAGGCATTGCCAGCGCAACCTTCTTGTTCCGCAGTACGGTATCCATCCCGGCCATATGGGCTCGGAGCAGATCCTCGAACACAGAGACCAGCGCAGCTGCGTCTGAGCGTTCTTCTTCGGTCAGCTTGCCGAAGTAGTTCAGGTTGGTGACCAGAGTTTGCATACTCAGGGAGTCTGCTTTCTCGGACAATTCAGCAACAATCGCATCCTTGTCATAGCCGATACGCAGGAGCCAAGCCACCATTCGCAGCATCATTCCGGGACGCTGGGCAATAAAGCTCAAGGCACCGTCGCTTCCGGTTGTCAGCATCTTTTTGACAATGCTTTCCCATGAGCGCAGCTTGCCGTCCCGCAATTCGTTCACCGCATCCATATGGGCGGAAGACCGGGAATATACCGAGTAGTCAATATAATTCAGCAGAAGGATATTGCGCCGTGCGTTCTTGCCGGAGAGAACCAGATTTGCCCGAAAATCCTTCTCCGGATAGGTTTCCAGCAATTTCACAAGGAAGCGCTTTTGGCTTGTGCGGAAATGGAATTTGTGTTTGCCCAAAAGAACATCGATGCAACGCAGAACATCCCCGGTGTGCCGGCACAGACTACGGAGAATACGGAATGCGGTATCACGGTCAGCCATACCAAATACGATTGTATATACCGCGTTCATGTTCTCCTTGAACCGAACATCCAGAGAATCAGCCTCTTCCACGGAAATGTGGGCAATTGCCTCGCTGACGATCTGCCCTTCGGGAAGGGTCATACGCTCTCTACGGGACAGGATCATCCGAAGAGGCACAATGTATGCTTCTTGTGCAGGCAAAAGTCGGATGACCTTTTCCGGCAAAACGCGCGCCTGTTCCGCTACTTCACCACGGTCTCCCTCGCAGGGAAGCCAACCCCTGTGAGTCTCTACACCGAAGAGTAGCTCCATACCATAGGTAGAGAAGTAGTGAACCGCCTGATGGAAGCGGAATACGGCTTCGTCTATCTCCATGACCTGCCGTGGAAAGCCGGGATACATAGGATCCGCATCAACGCGACCCATCATACTCTTCACATTTTCATAGAAGCCGTCCAGAGAGGGGCTAACCGCCAAAGCGGCAATATCCGTCGGAGAAAGGACATAGCCAAGGGCTTTTAAGTTTTCGTTCAAAGTAACTGCTTTGGTCAGCAGTTCTTCTGTCAGGGACGCATCTCCCTTTTCGTATACTACGAAGCGGAGTTCGTCTAAAAGCAGTTTGTGGTAATTCATTTTCTTCCCTCCGCAGTGTAAGTAAAGCGAGGCAAGCCATGTGATGACTCTGACCTATACACAATCTTGAGCAACAGTCTAATATAGTTGGTAGTTAAAAGTATGTCATCGAGTACAAGGTGGATGGAACGGCACTTCCCCAAGAACGAACCGATTGCAGTTTAGATAAAAATCGTCACCGTTTTACCATGCGGCAACGGGCAATCGGAGCATTCTTGTTCGCGACCTTCGCAGGCCATGCTCATTCCACTTGTGTATAGGAACGCTTGCCCCTTGTGGGATATACGCAAGCCATGGGATGACAAGATCCTGCATCTAATAAAATAGATCTGTATTTTACAAAAGTATGTCATCAAATGGAAATACAGAAACGCTTGCGTATGCTCTTATTATACAAGCTTTTCGGAATTTGTCATTAAACTGTCAGTTTAATGGCGTATTGTGTTTCGCAAACGGAGCATTCGTTATACTTATGCTATCAAAAAAGCCGAAAAGAATGACTCTTGTCGAGGGATTCTTTTCGGCAAACAACTGCAGTAAAACTCCTTCTTACCTCTTGCAGCTATATCCATAAAATGATATACTATAGTTTGATATGAGCCGGAAGCTCTAATGGAGCAAGTCTTGTACTTGCATTACAGCAGGTGCAGGAAGAAGCAAACTTAATGAAAAAGGAGATATCATGATGTCAACGCTCTTTATTAACGCCTGTGTTCGTGAAAATTCGAGAACACTTGTGATAGCCAAAAATGTATTAAAAGATATTCCCGGTGAGATCATCGAGGTAAACTTAAATCAAGAAACCATCGCCCCCTTGAACCGTGACCTTCTGGAAAAACGGGAAAGCCTTCTTCGCGACGGCAAAATGAATGACCCCATGTTTGATTATGCGAAGCAATTTGCTCAAGCCGATGAGATCGTCATTGCCGCTCCCTTTTGGGATCTTTCCTTCCCGGCACTCCTAAAGACCTATATAGAACGGATCACTGTTTCCGGTATCACCTTCCAGTACATCGGCGACACCCCCCACGGTCTTTGCAAAGCAAAACGCCTGACCTACATCACAACATCCGGCGGCCCCATCTTCGCCGACTTCGGCTACGAATACATCAAATCCCTCGCCAAAAACTTCTACGGCATCCCCGAAACCAAAGCCTACCGAGCCATGAATCTCGACATCAACATGATAACAGCCGAAGACGTCCTAACAACCGCCGAAATCTTAATCATATAAGATTCGCAGAGGCCTTTGTTGCTTGTTCAATACTACGGAGACAATTGACACTAGTACATAACATAATGCTTCCTGAGGGAGATAATCCAATTGATTACTAATATTTTTGAATTTTACTACACAACTGAGTTTTGCCCGCCTCGGATCAAACCTCTTTCTAGAGAAGAATTAGGAGCCGGAATGAGGGAAGACATTGTAGAAGAATATTTATCTTTGGTTGAACAGTTATATGGTGCGTTCTATTGTGATGTTAACGCACAATTTGTCCCCCTTACCTCTGAACAACATTATCAAAAATGGTCTAATCAGAATTGCATATACAATTCTATCATAAAATTACTATTTCAACAGAACGCTATTTCTGACCGCGCATATCGTGAATTGTCCAATGCAATGCTTATTGATTATAATTTTACAGAGCACCCATTATTCCCCCAAAAGTACATTGGCGACTCGCTAGACGATTTTCGACTTACTTTTGAATATGCACTCGTAGAAAGTGATGAGAACATTGATCTTCCTAATGAATATTTATATAGTCGCTATAAATGTAGCGTTTGTATTCGACCGGATGCAAAACCAACTGGTATAGCTAAGAGCTCAGATCTGTGCGTAATTCGCTTCGATGGCACACCGCCTAATCGAGTTCACATGTGCTATTCATACTGGCAAGTTCGTCATCTCCTGCATTCTATACAGTATGATATCGAAAGTAATGCATATAATCAGAAATGTCTAAATGAAATAATTTGCAAAGCACAAAGTCCAAACCTGAGTTATCTCGATTCGTTGCAAAAAACGATATTGGGAAGACCACATAATGTTGCTGAATGGTATACTATGAAACGTGCATTTGAAAAAGAAGCACAGCTTCTCCAATATGTTGAGGAAGAAATTAGACGAATTTTCGAAGCCATGGAGAAACCCTCCATCAGTGACAGTTTTGGAAATACTCTATTTATTTACAAAGGGAAAGTGCTATGCCATAAGCATAACCATCATTTGATTCCGGCAACAGCATTTATTCACGATGCCTTTGACCGTGAAGTCGAATTGGATGTTGAATATTGTCCAAGCTGCGAACGCTATATGCTTAGCTATACCTCTTATGAACAATATCGCGAGCAATTCGGTCTATTAATTGGAAAATTGAAAATGATTTCCAGCGATAACTCAGGCGTAGAATTTGATATGGCGGAAGAAAGTCCTTTGAAACTTTGTGGCTACAATGTATCACAAACAAGGGGGCTAACTTCCGGAACACGTCAATACCTTCTGGCAAAAATCATCCATGATGAAATAATGCCTAAACTGGATGTTATCCATTATTTAGAACATTTTATAAAGATGAACGGCGCAAAAAAAGAAAACGCTTTGGCGCTACAAAAGTGGAAAGATGATCTTGAGTTTGTACATAAATACAATAAAAACATTCAACCCAAAGTGTATATAGATAAAATTCAGCCATACTAAACCCAAAAATCACCAAGTTATGTTGCATCCAAGTAAACTTCATCCAGTGCAATCAGAATATTCATCAGCATTCCAATGAAAGGTTATCATGCTTGAATGAGCCATAGCGTTCAATGCAAAAGCACCCCCAACCTCATTAGGCAAGGAATAGAAAATTGCACCAATGCCCGCTATCAGCAGTTCGAGCTGATAACGGGCATCAATATTTTGATATAACTGTGCACAATGAAATCATTTAATCTCTTGCTCTAACGCATCAAACTCCAGGGCTCCAAAATATTCATCGGACTTGATGTCAACACTATCGCAGAAATGAGAGACATCCTCATTGTAGGCTCTATTCTTGACAGGAATAGCAATTTATGTTAGAATTTAGGCGAGCGTGTGGCAAGATCTTGTGCTTGTGCTTCGCAAGCGTTGACTAAAATGTTGGGGAGACTTGCTCGTTGCCAGCATTGCCATGTTATGTTATGTTGTATACTTTGTATGACATATACTCGCATAATGAGTTGCCACACGCTTACTCCAAACACTAGGAGGAAAAGTTATGCCGTCATTTAAAAATATGCAATTACGAAATGAGTTAGCAGAATACTTGGGGGTTCCCAAGAAGAAGTTAACTCATATTTTATATATTCAGAAAATTGAAAACTGCTATCATACATTTAAAATTCCAAAGCGTACTGGTGGCGATCCTAGAGAAATATCCGCACCAGATGCCGATTTGAAAAGTATACAAAAAAGATTGGCATATTTGTTGCAAAAATATCGCCATGAAATTTGGAATGAGAAAAAAACAAATCCCAACATTTCCCATGCTTTCGAAAAAGATAAAGGTATTATTACCAACGCACGCATCCATCGCAATAAGAGATATGTAGTAAACCTAGATTTGCTTGATTTTTTTGGCTCCATCCATTTTGGACGAGTCCTTGGATATTTTGAGCAAAATGAAAATTTCAAAATGTCACACGAGGTTGCTACAGTAATGGCACAACTTTGTTGTTATAACAAAAAATTGCCCCAAGGCGCTCCAACCTCACCGGTTATTTCCAATATGATTTGCGAAATTCTGGATTTTAAGCTTTTACAAATCGCTAAGAAGTATCACCTTGATTATACACGCTACGCTGACGACCTCACTTTTTCCACAAATGACAATACATTTTTGGAAAAATATGAATCTTTTTTTCATTCTGTAAATGGAGCTATCAATCATGCTGGTTTCACTATCAACGAAAAGAAAACTAGGCTTCAATATCGTGATTCAAGACAATCTGTAACTGGGCTTGTGGTCAACAAAAAACTTAGTGTAGATCGTAGATATTACAAGAATACACGTGCTATGGCAAACCGCATGTATAAGACTAGCGAATTTCTAATTGATGGAAACCCTGGAACCTTAGCTCAGCTCGAAGGCCGGTTTGCTTTTATCAACCAACTCGATAAATATGACAATGAGAACAACCAACAGAAACGAAATTTTAAATCTCTAAATGGTCGTGAAACAGAATATCAAAAATTTTTGTATTATAAGTATTTTATAGCTAATGACAAACCTTTAATCGTTACCGAAGGAAAGACTGACATCCTATATCTCAAAGCTGCACTTATGAATTTACACGAAAGATATCCCGAACTAATTCAAATGCAAGCCGACGGCTCCTTCAATTTCAAAATCCGTTTTTTCAGGCGGTCAAAACGGCTAAGATATTTCTTGGGTATTGAAATAAATGGTGCTGATACTATGGAAAAGATATATTCTTTTTACTCAGGAAAACCGATCAAAGGCAAAGAATTCTTTTATTATAAATATTTTTCCCGTCTCTGCCCTTCCCATCCTAAGCATCCCGTAGTACTACTCTTTGATAATGAACTATCACAGAAGGAAAAACCACTTCACAAGTTCGTCAAAAATCTTCCCAAAGGACATAGTGCAATCGTTGAATCCCAAATCAAGACCTCGCATTCGTCAAAGCTAATGGAAGAATCTAATCTCTATCTGCTCACTCATCAACTTGTTGATGGAAAACTCTTCTGCGAGATTGAAGAGTTATTTGACAACAAAACGCGTAATGTCACTCTGGACGGGAAAAAACTTTCGTTAAATAGTGATTGGGATCAAAAAACTGAATTTGGAAAAGATATTTTCTCCAAGTATATTTTTGATAACTACAAATCCATTGACTTTAGTCGATTCACTGTTATGCTTGATGGATTGAATGATATAGTTGTGGAGTATCACAAATCAGTGGAAGAAGCTAAATGAAGCAACCGAAGCCTTACGAGATCATTCAATGAGCACAGCTAAACTATAGAACTATTATACATTAGCGCCCTCCATTTGCAAAGCAAATGGAGGGCGTGCTTTTTATATAGTTTTGTCTTTATTCAAAATGCGATCCGGAAATAAGGAGGCATTGATCAAATCTACAGGATCAACATCCAACGCATCTGCGATGTTGAAGAAGATGTCCATAGAGAAGGCACGAACCATGCCCGGAGCCTCGATTGCACTAAGGTGTGAACGGCTAATGTTTGCTTTTTCTGCCCACTGTTCCTGAGACATACCACGCATTTTCCGTAACGTAGCAATGGCAATGCCAAGCTGAATAAAACAATCTCTGTTCTTGAAGCTGATATCCTCTTTGCTCATTTAACCGCCACCTTTTCTTGCAATATGCTCCTAAATCTTTATTTTATCTCCTGCTCTAATGCATCAAACTCTGGAGTGGAGAAGAATTCGCCGAGGGTGATATCTAAGCCGTCGCAGATCATTTTGATGGTGATGAGTTTGGGATTTTGGCTTTTGCCGTAGAGAATATTCTTGATACTGGAGGGAGGAAGTGCGCAGATCGTTGCCAGCTCATTGATGCTGATCTCACGCTCTCCACAAAGTTGGAGGATCCGATTTCTTACAGCAGCAACTGTCTCCATAATTACTTAATTTCCTGTTCCAAACCAACAAAAAGATCCGATACAAAGAATTCACTAATCGTGATACCCAAGCCATCGCAGAGTTTTTGGATTGTTGAGACCGTGGTGCTGTGATTTCTACCGCTGACGATATTATTGACAGTAGACTGCGTGACTCCGCTACGGCTGCTAAGTTTGTTGATTGATATATCGTACTCCTGACATAGCTGAATAATCCTCTGTCGGACAGCCTCTCCTATGGTCATGGGTATCACTCCTTTTTATAAAATGATACCTTTTCCCTCTTGAAAAGATTACCCCTTTTGAGTTAAAATAACCCAAAAGGGGTGAAGTTATGCCAATATGTACTTTCTTCGGTCATAGAGACTGTCCGAAAACGATCAAACCAAAGTTACGGTCAACGATAATTGACCTGATTGAGAATCATAATGTAGATATGTTCTATGTAGGCAATCAAGGACAGTTTGATGCTATGGTTCGTTCCACTCTCAAAAAATTAAAACAGGAATATCCCCACATCGACTATGCCGTTGTCCTCGCCTACATGCCGAAAAAACCATCCGAATACGAAGACTACTCCGACACCATATTCCCGGAAGGCCTCGAAACCGTCCACCCCCGCTACGCCATATCCCACCGCAACACCTGGATACTCACCCACTCCGACTATGCTGTCACCTACATTACCCACCCATGGGGCGGCGCCGCCAAATATGGTTCTCTTGCCATGCAACAAGGGAAACATGTATTGAATTTGGGCGTGTTTATGGGAGAGGTATGAACTTTCTGTAAATTTTAGCACTCTGCACGAGAGAGTGCTATTGACACTTGCAAACAAATGTGCTATAATAAAAAAGCCCTATACAATGGTGTAGGGGAGGAGTATTGTTGTCAAGATCTCCAGTGTGATTTCTTTGAGAATTTCCAGGAGAGTGATTAACATAGTTTCCGTCGGATCGACGAACACGATTATGAACAACATCACGAGTATGACACAAACCTCCCGCTCAATTATATCATAGTTGAGTATTGAAGTAACCTGGATAGCTGATGTTTCGGGACACGATAATACGAGCATCATGTACAAACGTATACCCACTGGCTTAGGGATGCTATCCCCCGTGCCGGTGGGTATTTCAAATCATAAGGAGAGATTATGACCCCTGAAGAATGGATGAAAGACCAAACTACTATTCAACGTAGTAAAAAACCGTATGCGCATTTTGATTGCCGTACACATATGGGACAACATTGTAAATATATTGCAAATCCTGAGAAGATTGCGCGGCATGGGTTCTATCCATTTATCCACTATAAAAAACAGACCATTAAGTTCAGCATGAAAAGTGGCAAAAAACCGAAAATACGAGATATTTGCTATGCCGCTCACATTGATCGTTGCATATATCAGTACTATAGTTTTCTGTTAAATAATCGATACAATGAACGAGTTCAGAATGAAGGAATATCTGCATCAGCTGTTGCCTATCGTACAAACTTGCATGAGAGCAACATTACCTTTTCCAAGCGTGCTTTCGATTTTATTAGGAATAATTCACCGGTATATGTCATGATTGGGGACTTTACAGGTTTCTTCGACAATCTAGATCATGCGTATTTAAAACGGCAATGGTGTTCTTTACTTGGCGTAGAGCGTCTACCGCCGGATCATTTTGCTGTTTTTAAAAATATTACATCATACAGCCAGGTGGAAATAACGGACTTGCTTCGACTGAATAATTTAGATGATACTAAATTAGGACGGCAAGCATTAAATGGGATGGCACGCGTACTAACGCCTGAACAGTTCAAGAAAAATCGATCACTTGTTCAGAAGCATCAAGAGCCGTACGGGATACCGCAAGGTTCTCCCATAAGTGGAATACTTGCGAATGTGTATATGCTTGATGTTGATAAGGAAATAAAAGATGCCGTAGAAAAATTAGGGGGAATGTATATTCGTTATAGCGATGATTTTATGATTATACTCCCCAATATTCCAAAAGTTGATATGGTCGTAGAATTGAAACGAATTGTAGCTATGATCAATCACGCACCGAGGCTCACCCTTGAAGCAAACAAAACACAGTATTTTTATTTCGAGAATGACTCTTTGATTAATTGTGGGAAAGATATGCATGAAGATGCAGATGACAGTAGTAAGACAATAAACTTTTTGGGCTTCTCCTTTGATGGACATAAGATTAAAATTCGAAGCAAAACTGTTTCAAAGTATTATTACCGTATGTATCGTAAGGCACGCGGCATTGCCAAACTAGGTGGCTATACTCCCGATGGTAAACGAATTACATGTAAAAATTTGTATATGACATACTCTCGCAAAGGTGCAAAAAATGGGTCGGGCAATTTCCTAACATATGTTGAAAGAGCTTCGTTAGAGTATGGTAATGATGAAATGATTAAGTGTGATACTAGAAGACATCTTCAAAAAATCAAAAAGGCTTTGAAAAGTCAGTAATATTAACACAGCCTTATAACACCGCTTTGCGTTTGATTGGGGCGAGAATATTGTTAGGTAAAGCGTTTCGATAATATAAACGATGTTTATCCACATTCTATATAAGATACCTCTTTCCTTTGCAGAAAGAGGTACCTTGTTTTATGTTATGGCTGGGCAGAAAAAGTAATTACGCATAAATCAGCTCATTGAAAACAATTTCCCAGACTCGGTCGCGGATGTTGTTCATACGGCCGACCCATTCCATTTGGTTGGTGGCTTTCAGGTCTTCGGTAATACCTTCGGCGGTGGCGAATTGTTTGATGAGGCGGTCGCACATTTCATTGGCAGCGCGGTCTACGTCCTCCAGGTGCGGATTTAGGGTTTCTTTCATCTGCATGGCATAGTAGATGACTCGGCGGTGGTTCTTCAAATAGTCATGGCAACGCATGCCCCAGATGCCGATTTGAGCAGGCTTCGGGAGCTCTAAATCGGGAATGTAGTAGTCTCCCTCGCGTTTGTAAGTAAGGCCGTTTTCGGGGTCATAGATGGTGTCTTTTAGTTCTTCCATTTGGTTTTCCTCCTATTTATTTTTTGTATCTTCATTTTACAAAATCCCTCTGGAAAAGACAAATGTGTGAGGCCAAAGAAATTTTTATTCTTTAATATCCATACGCAAAAACGAAAAAATGCCCCCTCTCCGTGCAAAAATCGGAGAGGGGGCAAGTCATTACTTCCGCTTAGCGAACACGCCGCCACGGACATTGGCGGCTTTGGCTCTTGCGATGGCGAATTGGTGTGCGTAGATATTGGCGGTGGTAGATGGGCTGGCATGGCCCATTTCTGCTGCGGCGGTTACCACATCTACACCGTTCATAATCATGGTAGAAGCTGCGGTATGACGGAATGCGTGAGGATGGATGTGGGGCAGGACATTTTCCTTGCTGAATCTCGCCAACCAATCTGTAACGCTATCCGGGTGCATGGGGCCTCCGTCTTCCCGGACGAAGACATAGGGAGAATTCTTCCAGCGGTCGCCGTTGATTTCTTTCCACTGCTCATATTCTTCTTTCCATGCCTTCAGAGCGTCTATGGTTTGCGGTGCCAGGATCATTGCGCGGACATCATTGGTTTTCGTGGTGCTTTCGTAGATTCCCTTGGAGGGGGAATACAGTAGGGATCTGTCGATGACGATCAAACCTGTTTCCAAATCGATTTTATCCCATTTCAGGCCTAAAGCTTCTCCGCGACGACACCCGGTATCGATCAGAACATAAGAAATGGCTTTCCAACGAACCGGTGCCTTTTCCAGGGCTTCTAAAATCTCGTCCATTTCCTCCTGTTGGTAATATTCCGGCACAGTTCTCTCAACCTTCGGCGGTGTCGCCTTTTGTGCAGGGTTGTAGGGGATCAGCATTTCCTTCTCCGCTTGGGCTAAGATCGTGGAGATTAACCGATGGTGCTCTCGGACTGTCTTTGCTGACAAAGGCTTCAAATTTTCCTTCACATCAAACAAAGTTGAAAAGGTCATCCCCATAGCCTCTGCAATAGCATTTGCCTTATCCATTTTGATGGCATTTCCCTTGAGGGCAGTGTTGATGGTTTGGTAACCTACTCCTGCTACCCTTGCAAGTTCTGCCTGAGAAACTTGTAAGGCGTGGAATCTCTTGGGGAAGATTCTTTTGGGAATGGCACGCTGACTGTCCGCACGCATTCCCATTTGTCCCAAATGGCGGTAAAATTCGTTTAAGTGTTGGGGACGAATCTGGCTCAACTTCATATGTCCGATGGCTTCATAAATTCGGGGCAGCATCTCCAAATAACGATCCAAGGTGGATGTTTTGATTCCGGTTCGCTCCTTCAGCTCCATGACATATTGGGCATATTCGCAGAAAGTCTGATTGTTGTCGATGTAATAGCCTACTTTGATTTGCTCTTCATATTTGGCCGCTGCGGCATAGGCCTCTTTCTCCATCTGCCTCTCTGTCATGCCCTTCTTCGGAGGTGTCCATAAGATGCGGTGGCGAATGGGGTTGCCCTTATAATCCGTTCCGTCGGAAACCGTGATGCGGTAACTGGTGATCTTGCCGTTTGCGTTTCTTCTTGCTTCAATCGATGGCATAGTAGGTTATCTCCCTTCGTGTGTAGTTTCTACAGACATTCTACCGGTAGAAGACTCTCGGTGCAAATGTGCGAGGTCAGCGGGAATATCTCCGCCATCTGCGCAGGTGGCCCACTCCACAAGTTTCTTCCAGCTAATCAAATAGGTGCGGCCAATGATACGGCAGGGCAACTGCCCGGAACGGATGGCACGGCGAATGGTATATTCGCTGATAGCCATGCCACACTCCCGTGCTCGCTGGGAGGCCTCTTTGATTTTCAAAATATCGATTCTCTGATTATCGGTCATTTCGATCTCTCCTTTTCCATGTTCTTTGATAATTTTTCAGTAGTTCCATAATGGTGGTTTGCATTTTTGCGGCGGTGAAGTGGGACGGGAAATAGCGACTGATATCGTCACGGAAGAAGCTAAGCTTTTCCTTCTGGTTGCCCTTCTTCTCGCCCATGATGGTGAAGATCCTGTCTATGCCCAAAGCCCCACTTTGGCTCAGTTGCTTCAACTGTATGGCTTGGGCAAGGGAAGGCGTGCAGTCCTCACTCTCCATAGTTTCCAGAAGATCTGCCTGCTCCTGCTCCCGAAGATATGATATCTCAACAGCCGGTGTCAGTGCGATCCTGCCTTCATCGACCATTTTTAAAATGCCGGGGATCAGATTGGTCAAACGGATGTAGCGTTGTACCTGATTTCGGCTCTCTCCCGTTTGCTGTGCAAGTAGCTCATCTGACCTCGTCCCAACTTGGGACGAAGTTAGATCCACCCGTTGACCTTGCCGTTTCAGGGCTTCCAACTTCAGTTTGTACGCCCACGCTTTCTCGCTGGGGAGTAATTTTTGACGGTGTAAATTGCTGTCCACCAAGGCTACCGCTGCCTCATCGCGACTCATAGGATAAACTAAAGCAGGGACCGTCTCGATCCCTGCTTTCTTGCATGCATGCAATCTCCGATGCCCGGAGATCACCTCATATTCGTTACTGCCGAGAGGCCGGACTACCAAAGGAGTCAGCAACCCTTGCGTCAAAATACTCCACACAAGTTGCTCCATTTCCTCATCATCCTTCACCTGAAACGGTTGCCCCTCGAAGGGCCTTAATTGGTCTACAGATAAATATTCTGCTTTTGCATTGTTCATCGGTAATATTTCCTTTCTTTTAATTGTCTGCGTAGGCGGGCCTGCTCCTTGGCTCGATCCGCATTGTCTATAATTTGTTCCATGGTGTTATCGATCCTTGCCGAGCGTTCCTCAATAGCAAGGATGATTTTCTTTGTTTTCCGAAGTGCTTGGATACGTTTGGTGGATTGATCTCGCAAACGACAGTATTCTTCTTTCTTCTCCGGTTTGGCTCTGCGGAGTTTGTTTCTCAGCTTGTCTCGATTTTGCAGTTCCTCCTCCAATGCCTTTTCGGTTTCGCGGAGATGATCCCAAAGCTGTTCCCTTGTTTCTATTTTGTTGTTGCAAAGATATTTCACCTGCTCAAACAAGGAATCCAACTGTCGCAGTTCTTCTCTCATATAGGGGCTGGTTGGCTCGTAGTGCTTCCATTCGGGCTTCACACCAAGCTGATATTGCCACCACAGGAACAAATGATAGATATTCTCTGTTCTTTGCCCCCTCTGCCAAACACCCTGCAATTCCTCCGGCACATAGGGAGACTGCGTCACAACAGCCGGAATATTTCCGTAACGGGTATCTCTGCCCAAATGAGACTTCACATACTCCGGTGTCCATTGAGGATCCAAGGTTTCCAAATGAGTGAAATACCGATAGCAGTTCAGTTTGATCTTCCACTTTTCACCGGTGAAATCCACATCATAGCCAAGCTCCTCCAAGTATCTCTGCATCAAGGCCAAGGTTCTGCTTCCATTCATGGCATTCATTAGGTCAGCACGGTAGACATTGTAACGGGTGGGTTTGCCTGCCTTTTCATCCTCCCAAACAGTTCTGCCGGGTGACTTCTTCGGTTTCTCTATAACAGATAGCCCATGTTCTCTGCAAAGCTGATCGGATACCGCCACCATTCGCCGCCGCTCTGCATTGGTATAGTTGTACTTCTTCCCTGTACGGAAGCTGACAGAGTTCAGCAAAAAATGGTTGTGCAGATGGTCCTTGTCCAAATGAGTAGTGACAATGATTTGGTAATCCTCGCCCCACATAGCCTTTGCGGTTTCAATTCCAATGGCATGACACTCTTCGACAGTGACTTCTCCCGGTTTGAAGCTCTGGTATCCATGCCAAGCGATGATTCCGTCCTTCTTTCCGAATTGCTCTTTGGTCAGGATCATCTGCTGTAATGCAATCTCCTTCAGGCAGTTGATAGCAGTCACATAATATCCCTGCTCCGTTTTCTCGGGGTTCCTTGCATATTCCATGGCATTAAAAAAATCCTGCAATTCCGCTTTTTGCGTCTTTGCAGGATTTTCTACATATTCCATTAGATCTTTCAGACGACCTTTAATTTTCCATAGGCTTGTTGTTGCCATGACAGGCCTCCTTGCCTTGAGTTGCTTCCTTTTGAATGGTCAGAATGAATTGCTCCAAGTCCCTACGGGTACCGGGATCTTTGATCTTTCCGTGGATCTTGTACAGCTCCTCCATGTGTGCCCAAAATACCGGCTCCGGCATTTCATGAGGCTCTTTCCCAAAAACTCTCTGCCGTATATATTCTGCCTTAGACAGTCCGGACTTCTTCGCCCACTTTTCCAGCTTCCGACTCTCAATTTCACTCATTCTGACAGTGTGTTTAATTGTTTTGCCTTTGCTCATGCTTTCTCCTTTCTTTTTACTTGGGGTTTTTAAGGGGCATGCCCCTTCTTATCCTGCACCGCCCAGCGGTGCGGAAATGGATTGCGCCGTCGCAATCCGATGCTCGTTATACCTACGGACAGCTACCACCTCTCTCTCTACACAGTGTCTCGTTCCCGTTAATCGTCCCCTACAATCTTTTTATTCATCCACGATGCATGGGTGCATATGCCCCAAATATTCCCAGCATTTAAGGCTGAGCCATTTTGGCTCAGAGACAGAGTTCTCCTGTTCAAACTGAGCCAAAATGGCTCAGTCGAACATTTCCAAATCCGCAAGGATATTCCGGACGGCATTCTCCTGCGGTTCAAGTGTAGCTTCCTCAGTATTCCTGCTGCCACTCGGCATGGGCATCCTCCCTATTTCTTCACGAAAGATCTCACGAATACTACTCAGGAAAGAGCTTTTGTCCATGTAGGCAATTACTGCATCAACAACAAATTGGTTGCGAGATCGGTCAAGGGTTTTCAAATATTCCACTGCTCGTCTTTCCGCTTCGTTATCCCCGTGGAATCGTACATTGATACGGTAATCTCTCATTGATTCTGCGTAGAGCATAATTGTACATTTGCCAAGAATTCATATCCCTTTGCAGCAGCACAGATATCATCCACAAAGACGCCCCGTTCGGGATCGACCTTCCCAAAGTGCTTTACCAAACACCCTCCTCCACCGGTGATGTAGAGCATCATAGTGCCCTCATCATAGCCATGCTCCCGAAGTCTGCGGAAGATTCCCTCCACATACTCCTTAGCAGTAGTGCAGATCAGCTTCAGATCGTTGGCAGAGAGATTTGCTGTTCCTGTACGGAGAACCTCCTCAATGATTGCATCATTTAGCTCGCGCTGGGTTCTGCGCATAAACTCCTCACGAATGGCAAGGGTGCATTGATAAGTACCGAATTTTTCCGTATACATACGTCCTGATTGCGGTCTGCCGTTGATCATGTACAGCACATTCATTGTTCCGTTGCCAATATCTGCAACCAAATTCACACCCTTCAAAGAGGATGCAAACGGTACAATGGCGGAATACCCCTGCGGATAGATCCGGACATCCTCAATGGTGACATGGTAGTCCACCCTCTTATAGGTGAAGGATACCTCTTTGTTTCTGCACAGATATGCGGCAAATTCCTTCTTCTGCCCGGATGTCCATGTCAAAGGCAGACCTGCCGCAAGAATGATGTTTGCTTCTTTCAGACCTGCGGTTTTTAACTCCTTGGCAATGGCTACCAGAGTCAGCAGATAGTAATCCTCGTCACGGGTCTTGTCGGAGACAAATTCCTTGTGACCTTCTCCGATGAGATAATACCGCTCCCCATAGACCAGCATATCTCCGGTAAACAGGGGCTCATGGTCATAGCCCAAAATGCCGGTGGGGAAGCAATGGTTTGCGGTTTTGATGTTGCCATAGCCATGGTCAACACCGATAATCATGGTTTGTCCTAATTTCTTCATTTTCTTTTCCTCCTAAATTTTACTTAATTGGTTTCCAACTGATCCTGGTTTGCAGGCAAGATCACTTCCCGAAAATGCCTGCAATTCACGCGGGTGATTGAAAGCTGCTGTGGGCATTTCATGTGGAGCCATTGGCAGTTTCCGTCTTCCCAACAGTCGCACAGGGGGATCAGCTTTTTCACCTGTTCGACTTCTTTTTCGGTCATGTTTTGCATCATAGGCATACCTCCTTTCTCAGAAAATAAAAACTACCCTCACTCACAAAGTGGGGCAGTTCTCAAATATGGAAAATGGTATAATAACACCCCAAATAGATGTTATCTTCCATTCACCTTACACCAATAAATTTTCAAAAACAAATAATTTTCGACATAAAGTCCCATTTATCGGACAAGCTATTTGATATAATGGGAGCAAAGGGATCCTAAATTGAAAAAGTGAACGTAAGGTTTTTGACATTTTTTTACGAAACACCCGAAGTTCACTTTTGCAATAAGTACATACTGTAATGCAATTTGTATTAGGATGCCGATCGTTATAGGAATCACAAAGAACAATAAGCATCTTGACCCGATACATTTGAAATATCCTATATTTATATAATGGGCGGATTTTACGAAAAAAGGTTCTTTTGCGCAACAAGGATAAAAAATATAGCGCAACAGAAGAAAACAAACATTTTAGTTATAAATTTATTTATATTTCTATATTTCTGCGAAAATTCCGTATTTAATGTCACTTTCGGTTTTATAACACTTGGTGAAAATATTTTTGAACATTTTTTCTAAAATATATGTACAAATGTTCGAATATATGCTATAATGCGATTATAGGAGGTGTTTCAATGATTGATGCTATTTTTTCTGTCATATACGACAACGGGATTTGCTACTTTCAGGGCACGCCCTTTCCTGCCGGAAGTTTTGTTGTCGAGTTTCTGAATGACTGCGTGGGGGAAAAATATTTAAGTCGCGCTCATAGGTTTCTTAAAGATCGCCCTGCTGTACATTACCATTTAGAGTTTGGTTTTACTGATGCAAAGCCATTGATTTCCGTCGGAAAAAGAATATTGAAAATGCTTGAGATACTCCCTAACTTATGTCCATTCTCAAAAATTGATTTCTCCGACGAACGGGAGCGAATCAAAGAATTGTTTTCATTGAGAACAGCCGACGAAATTTACCGCTATTGTGTTGTCAAAACTGATGATTTAAAAGAAAAACTGGCTACACAAAATCCCGGAAAGCCAAGCGCAGAATGGGTGCAATATACGCTCCGTCGTGGGAAATATCTTACTGAAGAAATTCGGAGAACAATCAACTATTATACTTCTTTGGGAACGGAAGTTACTTCATTTTATAGCGTGTATGAAAATTTCGCATATTTCGTTACTGTGGCCCACGAATTTCAAGTGACCGATCCGGTTGGTATTGCAAATTTCACCTTTATCGAACGATCTATCATGCACTATACCAACTATACACTCTTTTCGCCCAATGAAAGTGAGCCAAAGAGAATTGTTAAAGAACTTTCTTTCCCTAGTTATGACGGGCTTCTCCTTGCAGATTTCTTTGAGTGCCTATCCGTCGGTAATTTTGCACAACGCTGTGAAATATGTGGAAAATATTTTCTGACAAGCATTAAAAAACCGCAACGCTATTGCAACGGTCTGTCAAACGAAGTAGTAAATGGAAGCCGGCTGACCTGCCACCAGGTGGCAGCTAAACGTAACAAAAAAGAATCTTCTAAATCCGATCCGCGAAAGGATGTCTACCGGAGCCGTACCGGCAGTATTCGAGTAGATGAATCCCGTGGGATAATCTCAAAAGACTTCTCGCAAAAAGCAAAAGCTCTTGCCAAAGAATATTTGGAAAGAGCTATTGTAGATTTCGATTATGCAGTTAACCATTACCTTGAGGATATGCAAAAGGACAATTTATACGCCGAAGTAAAAGCAAGGTGGAATATAGAATGTTGAATGATTATGGAAAGGAATTTGAAGAAACGAACGATGATGAAAGCGAGCTTTCCGCTTACTTTCCGTCAGAGTGTACGGAGATGTATAAGATGCACCCACCGCCTCCCAAGTTGGATTTTCAGCAGCTTATTTGTCAATATAAAGCAAGTGGTGATCCTAAGTATTTCCTTTGGTTTTTGCATTACTACGAGTCCCACATCAGCGAAACCGCAAGAAGTGCAGCGATGTATTACGCAGTGAGCGAACACTGGACCGATCTCAAAGCGGAAATCGTCGCAACTCTGTGGGAAGCGGCACAAGAGTACTCTCCCGATAACAATATAGATTTCCTGGCAACGGTGCAACATAGAATAGATCACAGTATCCATAACTATATCCGAACAATGCGGTCGGGATTCACTGTTCACAGCGAAGGTGAGTACAAAAGACTGAGAAGTATTATGGCAGAATATCGGTTCAAATCCATGAATGGACAGACTGTTGACACGGCCGAAATGGCGAAAGCCCGTGGAATATCCGAAGGACTTCTCATCAAAATCCTTCAAGGAGCTTTTCGCAATACATCATTGCTACCGCAATATCTGGAAAATGACGAAGGGTCGGAAGCAGATCAGTGCCAAAATGCATCCGATCCATCCTCCGATCCTGCTGTCATCTATCAAATTGCTGAACGTGACCAGGTTCTCTACGATGCATTTCAGAGCCTAACCTACCGAGAAAAACTAATCATATCCGCCCACCTCGGCTTCTGTCCCCATTGCTTCACCTGCCACACAAAAGAGGGAACACCGATCCCAAAGCAAAGCTTCCGCACAATCGCAGTCTTCCATGAACTAAAAGAAAAATCCGTGGCGCGCATTTATAACACTGCATTAAATAAAATTTGCCAAAATTTATGAACGCATGAGCACAAAAGCTAACCTACAGTATGATGTTCTTAGCAACTCCAATTCGATGTCGTTGACAGCATCCGCATTGGTCTATAACTCTGCCAAGAATTAAACACAAATACCCTTATATAGCAGGTTCACTCATCATCAGGAGGCCCGTTTCTTTTGGCGAAGGAGAGTACACTTGCAATATGCGCGCATTCGCACTGGAGAAACGAGTACTACGTTCCACTCGTGGAAATCGTATTAGTGCGACATTTTCAGGCATCTGTACGATAAAATGAATATAATGTATGCGGACATTTCAGAAAGAAGGTGAGAGAAAAAATATCGATAAACCTCGCAGAAGTTTACCTTATAGGTTGATTTTATGTTGACATTAGACTGTTTTTAGTGTATTATAAATTTACCTTACGGGTTAATTGCAAGCGGGGTGATGGATTGCAAATCGAATACAAGAACAAGAGCATTGAAAAGGTGTGTACAAATGCTCGCGAGGCTATTAAGAAACACGGACAAAGAATGGCAGATAAAATCCATCAGCGCATTGATGAAATTTCCGCTGCTAGTACTGTAGAAGAGATGATTGAGTATCACATCGGGCGCTGTCATCAACTTGCAGAGAATCGAAAGGGTGAATATGCTGTTGATTTGGTCCACCCTTATAGACTCGTGTTTACTAAAAAGGGCGAAGAAATTCAGATCGCCCGAATCATGGAAATAGTTGATTACCATTGATGTATTTAAACTGTGATTATTAATTGTTTATGTTGTTTAGGAGGTAATACCATGGTTAGGAGCAAGAGCATAATTGCTACACCGCCTGGTGCGACAATTAAGGAACAGCTCGTAGACAGAGGGATGAATCAGAAAGAGTTTTCTGAAAGAATGGGTATGTCTGAAAAGCATATCAGCAGATTAATCAATGGAGAAGTACGGCTTACTCCCGATATGGCAGTACGTTTAGAAATGGTTCTGGGTGTACCTGCACAGTTTTGGACTAAGCTAGAAGCAATATACAGAGACAAGATCGCTAGAGCAAGTATAGAAAATGCAATGGACGCTGATCTCGAGCTGGTTAAAAAGTTTCCATATAAGGAAATGGCACAGCATGGCTGGGTTCCGGAAGCTACATCTACAACAGAAAAGGTCTTCAATTTGCGCAAGCATTTTGAGGTGGTTGACCTAAGCATGGTCAATTGCTCTTTTCAACCCCAAATCGCTTGTCGCCGTCTTTCTGAAACAGAGAAAGCGGATTATGCTTTGCTTGCATGGGCACAGAGAGCAAAGCTTGAAGCAAGAAGCATTACGACAGAAAAAGTAGATATCGAAAATTTGTGGAAATCCCTAGATGTCATTAGAAGTATGACCACTATGAATCCTGAAGTGTTTTGCCCTAAGCTGACATCTATATTAGCTAGTTGTGGTGTTGCTATTGTATTTTTACCTCATATTGGAGGCTCTTTTTTACACGGCGCTACATTTTATGACAAAGACAAAATTGTGCTCGGATTAACTGTCAGAGGTAAGGATGCTGACAAATTCTGGTTTAGCTTATTCCATGAGCTCGGTCATATTTTGTTAGGACATCTGGAAAATATAAATGGCACAACCGACGAAGATGAAGATCATGCAAATGTATTTGCTAGAGATAAGCTTATCCCAGAGGAAATGTTTAAACGCTTTGTTGATGGGGGAATGTTCTCTAAAACATCTATTTTGCAGTTTGCTAAACGTATTGGTATCGATCCCGGTATCGTTGTCGGACGTTTGCAGAAAGAAAACCACATTAATTATGCGTGGCACAACGATTTGAAAACAAAGTATATTATTTCTTGACCTAATCATTAGTCCGTGTCCTTCAGGACACGGACTAATGAAATACCAAAGATGGAGAAATGATAATGGTAAAACATATTGCATATGAAAAGCTATCAAAAAAGGAAAAACAAAAGATTGATAATTGTCGCCGTAAAACCTGGGGAAACTTAAATCCTGTTACGCGCAAGCAGGTAAATAGCAAAGCATATAGCAGAAAAAGGATCAGCACTGGATGGATGAACACCACAGTACTGATCCTTTTTGTTAAGCGCAAATAATATTCGCGTTCATATCGCTCGAATTCTCCACAAAAATTGTCGTTTTGGTAGGTGAAATAGCCTTTCCAATTGGACCATTGTTGATTATGATCTCCTAGGAAGTATTGTTTTTCACCGAAGTATCAACATGACCACACATAGGGCAATGGACTCCTCCATCGGAAACCTTTTCTTCCCAGTCTCTCATATTGATCTTAAAGGTGAATAAACAGTTTTCGTTCGGACATTCTCTGTCAAAATATCCCTTTCTATCAGATTGAAGCGTCACAGGTATCTCCAATTTACAACACGCCCTTTCTATAATCAAAAAACAAATCGATATTTTCCGTATTTATAGATTTTGAACTTATGATTGAGCGGTATTTTATAAGGAGATTCATCTATCAGTTCTTCGTGCATTTCTGAAATCCGAATATCATTTCGCCCATTTCTCAAAATATAGTTCAAAAAATGATACCATTGTATCCAAGCGCAGTTTGGTGTGTCAGGAGCATTACCTGAATAATTTCCATGCTCCCGTCCCAATGCAAATAGATATATTTTTGATTTATCTATAAATTTCGCCTTAATTCCTAAAAGACTTGCAATCTCCACAGGGGTACTGTCATCAATCCACTTAGTAACTTTTTCAATCCAGCCCGTAACCTCTTCGGTATAATTTTTTGCTTTGCTTAACAAGGTTTTGGGAGATATGGATGTATGATCCTGCCATTTAAGCTGAAATAGCGCTATTTCCCCAGTACCGCGGTCAATGACCGCTGCATCAATATCTGTCAGACGTTGACCGTTTTTTGCGATGACAATTTGACGATCGATGCACCGAAATCCTGGCATCATATCGTAAAGCTGTTTCCTGAAAACAGCCTCTCGTTTCATGCGATTTTTATGGCAATCGCCAGGGTATAGCATTGTTAGGTTATCAAGCATAAACGAAAACGGCCGATATAGAGATCCTGCACAAGAATGAATATATTGGTTCTTTGAGATCTTAATCAACGGTGCACACGCAGCTTGCGTATTAGCAAATAGCTTCCTATTTGCTGAAGAAAGCGAAAGAATATTCAATACATTTTCTGCTTGTTGCTCTGAAAGTTCTCCATTTTCTTTTATCAACTGCAAGAGATCTTCCTGCATTTTTATCAAATAAAAGAGATTCTCAGGCAATAGTTCCGGATGATCTATTTTAAGTACATCGATAAAATACATATGTTTTATCGCGTATCCACTAAGATCAACCATACTATCTACAATTGAGCTGTAAGCAACATCGTTAAATACCGCATCAGGCGGATACATATCCCACTCGCTGTCATGAATCGAATCTAAATATGCAAGTTCATTAAAGTAGTCTTCTACCTCTCGATCTCCATCATATCCAATGAAATGCTCGTTCCAAACAAAACACAGTTGCTTCATGCGCTCTTTAATGCGCTCTCGCTTCTCAACACTTTCTTCGTAACGCGGATCTTTCTCGATTTGAGTGCTGATAATCCACTCATAGTATTGAATGAATTTAGATTCAATAAATTCAATGCGCTCATTTTTATGACGAAATGTAATTTTACTTCTATTAAAAAAATCCGTTACTTTCACAACCCCAAGGCGCTCTAACTCTAACAAGTAACCAGACCACCCCACCAGTTGGCAAGCGCTCAAAAAGGCGCGATACTCAAGCAAAGATTCTTCTGTTAATTCAGCCAACACTGTTGCTGGCAACTGCTCAAATTCATCTGTATACACGTATTGGATCAAAACAGGATAAGCAAAATGAAGAATCTCTGTGAAAAATCGTCCCTTTACTTTATCCTCAATTGATACGCTATCTAAAAAAGTCTTGTCAACAATCTTGATACAGTTAAGAAAAAACTCCTGACGTTTCCAAATATCCATGGCTGATATATAATCAGTCAAATAGGCGACCCCTTCATCATGGACTTTTTGCAAATTGCTTCTTCGCTTTTTCACACAGTTTCACCTCTTATTCCAGACAGTATTCCCGTGCACAAATGCTTCTGAGTTATCGCCATTACAACAGAGAAGCGCTGCAAGATATTACTGCAGCGCCTCTCTACTTAAATTCCGGTTATTCGCGCAATTACTTCTTCTCTTGTTAGCTCTTCAACTGTGTCTTCTTTTTTTATGACGAATTTTTTATTGCCACCAGATAAATATCCAAGTTTATACCCTCGATACTTAATATACCGTTTGGGAAACTTTGTTGCATCCAGCAGTGCTGTTGTTGTGTCTAACTCCAACGACATCCCTCGAACTCCGGCTTTTTCGAGTTCACAGTACAGCAAGAACGTATTGACCTCCATGCTGTATCCTCGTTCCGTTGTTGTTGTGAGCAGCAAAACATCTTCATTATTAATACTGACACAGTTACTAAACTTATACCAATAGCGCCCCATCATGACAGAGAAAAGATCATTCCCAATAAAATGAGCTTTCCAAGCATGTCTCGGAGTTAAAATTGCAACATCAAATCCTGCAATCACATCGATCAAAGCTGCGTTGATCTCTGGAGCTTCCTGCAATGCATCTAACAAATGCTTAAGCACCATCCGCTTGTTGTCATCTGTAGAGTTTGCCAAATATCTTTCCAGTTTGCCTTGCAAAAATCCCCAACTGGTAGACGAATTGCTCTGTTTCATAAGATGCGCAGTATGGTTCCAAGTTTTATCCTGCATACAAAGCATCGCACGATCGAACAGTTTCCAATCGACTACGGCATTAAGCTTCTTTTCGTTATCCAGCAGACGCTTTACCAAAGAAAGATATTGCTTGAAACTATCTATGCTGTACGAACCATCCATGTCTTTGCTGAACTTGAGTAAGAAACCGATTTGCCCATCTTTGAAATGCAGTTCGGCATCCAAGATAGAAGCGTACCATTCGTTTTCGGCACCTACCGGAAGCATCAATGCTGCTTTTTCATGTTCCTCCCAAACGCCGTCTCGCAGAACTTCGGGGATCCATTCTTTACGCTCCCTTGAAATCCCCTCTAAAACCGCAGTTTGGTCGGTTGCAGTGATATGCTCAAGCTCCGAATGGAAAAAGGCCAGCGCCTGACACACATACTCTGTATGGCCGCCAAAATTTATACTAGTTACAATATTGTAGACAAATCGTTTCCATGCCTGATAAGCTCGCTGTTCCTGCTCGCTCCGGGGGCATCCAAACTTGTAACGATACGAGTAAAGGGCATATCTAATAACGTTATCGCTCATACTCTTGGCTGGATGTAATGCCTTAAACAGTTCTTTCTCGTCATAGTAGCGTTTCTCTCCGGGGATAGCTATAAAAGGATCTGTTTCCGTAGAAAACTGTTGCATTAACTTATCGATTTTTCTCAAGCTTTCTTCGAACACAGCGTTTGTGTCGGGACAGTTTTCCAGTTGCAGTCCACCTTTTTCCAGATATGAGAAGAACACATTACCATTCATATTCTGGATTCTTCCGTAATGGTCACGGTACTCTCTCTGATTAACGCCGCAACGAACAATGTAACAAAAATACTCATCCCTGATAACCGCTTTAATGAAGTCCATCATTGCGTTATCATACATTTCTCCAAAATGTTTATAGAAAAACTCAGCATACTGATTGTTGTATTTGCTGATAAATGAAATTCTTGCTGTTTCGTCCGCATTTGGCCCCAGCACTGAAGATAGCAATGCAGAATTCTGCAACTTGGCCTTAAAAATTTCGAAGTCAGACAACAGTTTACCGCGAGCGTTCATTTTGATATACAGATCATCGGGTTTCTGAAAATCCTCCATTTCAAGCCAAAGAAAAGTCACGTTACAACCATCCGATATCAAAAGATCTTTGACTGCTTCAAAATTCTGACAGACTGTGAACTTCTGATGGATGGTATCCAACATCACCAGCATAGATTGAACGGTAGGATCTCCGCTAAAATTCCCAGTAAACCAATAACAATCTTTAATCTGTGTGCTAATACGCCTCTTAGTAAAATCAACACTTTCTTTGCACAGGTTCAAACAAAAACGCTTGGATGTGTCTCGCGTCCGATATGAAAAGTTCGCAATTGTTGCCAAACCATCAGGAAAGTTTGCACGCGAGAAAACGTACCAATGAAGCAAAAACAGAGTTGTTAATCTCTGCTGTCCATCTATGGGGATAAACTCGCCATTAGCTGTGCGTCCGTAGATAAAATTCAGTTCGAGAACGCTCTTATCTGTTGCTAAATGATTATACAGCTCATCGACAAGCGATGTTCTGATCTGCTCAATCGCGGGATTATCAACTCGGCCTTGTGCGTAATCGCGTTGCAACTGAGGGATTATAATTTTATAATTGCTGATAAGTTTCCAAAATGTATTTGCAGAATTAGTTTTCCCCATTTACAGCACCTCCCAACATCTTGATGATATTGTCCGCTATATCCGCGCTGTAGTCTTGCATGTCCGTCGGACTCCAAACAATAAGCTGATTGGCATTTTCGAAGCCTTTCAAAAATACCCATTTTGTTCCTACGGGAATATATTTTTCATCATTAGACTTGTTGCGCTCAACCTCTATGATTTTCTTGCGTTTATCGGCAAAACAAGCGTTCTTATAGCCTCTATTTGTTGCGGCATCCAGCAGAACAAGATTTGTAATCGAATCATTGTCGGAAATGCCGAGAAGTTCATTTACCGCTTGAGAAATTGTTTTAAAATCACCGATACTGTCGGAAAGGAACCCAGCAATAGTCTTTGCGAGCTCATCCGCTGCGTCTTCTTTAATTGCCTTAATCAACGGATAATAGCTCTCCAGCCATGCACGTTGCTCTGTTTCCGTTGCTTGAGGCGGCGTCTGAGGGTTAATATGCTCAATATCCCATGTTTCTGCTTTATACAGTTCAAACGGGAACCGTTCATAAGTGTTGTTTGCATTAATTAACATGGCAATATTGTAAAGGAGCAGCACAGCTTTAACATTCTCAGAGTCAGAGTATCCCAGATCCGTCAATGCATTTTTAATACTTTTTTTGTCAAGCTCTGCAAATGGGAACCTTTTTCCGACGCCAAAATAATACTTCTTAATTCGTTCAATGATTTGAACGCGGAATGCCTGCTTATCAGAATTAGCATAGACTTCGTACAAATCTTTGATGACATCGACTCCGGATTTCTTGCTCATGATAATCAGAAGGCCAATCGTGTGGTAGTAATAGTAATTGTCAAACCAATCTCTCAGCGTTTCATATATCTCTTGAATCGCATTCCAGAGAATAGTGGCTTGTTCTTCTTTGTCACGAGAAGATATAAATGTATTGATTGCTCTAAACACAGAGTGCTTATCAGTGGGATTTTTCGTTAAATCGTAGCCATTCTTGACGCACCATATTTCAAAAAGGTAATCTGTACGCGTGGCATAGCTTTTTCTTTTTTCATTTACGATAAAATTCCAGAACGCACTATTATTCAATCCTTTTTCGATTTCTTCCCATTGTAATGCCATATTCTGCATAGCATTAGTGTTTTTGTTTGCATGCAACAGGATTGCTTTAATCAATTCTGCGTTTGTCAACTCTATCTTGTTTGCATTTACATTAGTAAAGGTGCGAATTGCATCTTCATGTTCATCCAACTCGTACCAAATTACCTTAATGTCATCGATTGCCTCAAATATTTTGGCCAATACACCTTTTGCCGTTTTTCCGCCAAAAGCAAACTGCGAGATAAATACCATGCTCTCAATCAAACTCTTGATATCAATACTCTCTCGCTTCATTTTATCAAAGTGATCCGCAACTTTACGCATGGGCTCCGTCTCAACAAAGTCATTAATTCGACCAAAAATTCCTGTAAACTTAGCTTTTTCTTCGTACTCAAGCTTATACTGCTTGCGCTCCAATCCAACAACGTCATCTCTGTTCGAGCAGTAATAGAGCGCAGAGACAAGCCACATTGCAGTAAGGCGTTGCTGTCCATCAACCAGTTCCCAAACATCATCTTTTTTCTTAACGATGACAGGCTGAAGGCAATAATAGTCTCCATCGTCTTTTTTCTGTGCAGCAAACTCATACAGATCTTCCAAAAGTTCTTTAACCTGAACCGTTGTCCAACGGTATCCTCTCTGATAAGTAGGAACCCAAAACGATAGTCCAAACAATTCACTTATCGGTTTTAATTCAACTGTTGCCATATCAAGACTCCTTTTCTGAGGTATTATACATATGTAGGATGCCCTTCGCTATATTGCAGATCAGAGGTACAACCACAGTATTCCCACATTGCTTATACGCGCTACGGATCGGAATACCCGAAAAACCAAAGCTATTTGGGAAGCCCTGCAGTGCAAGGCATTCTTTGGGCGTAATTTTGCGTATTCCATAATTATCTCGAATGTATGGAACTCGCTCTCGCCATGTACCCATGTTAGCTTTAAGGGTAAACGATATGCTGTCTTTTCCGCGCTGAATTCCATAATCAGAGAATCGATAGATTTGATCAAGGTCTGTCATGGCTGCATTTAAGCGCCGGTAATTAGAGGAATCTTGCGATAAATAGTATCCTGCTGCGACTTTCTCTTCTCTATTAATCACATCAAAGATACGCTTCTCCAAAGGTACCGGTTGCGGGAATACAAATCTATTACACTCCGAAAAATCCCTAAACGCCACAATATAAGTCCGTGTTCTGTGCTGGGGGACCCCGTAATCACATGCATCAGCAACCATATACCTAATGTAGTAATCATGCGATGATAGCTCGTTGTGGATTACATTAAAAGTACGTCCATTATCGTGCTCAACAAGGTTCGCCACATTTTCCAGAAAGACTACTCGCGGTTGCAGGATATCCACAAAACGCATAATCTCAAAAAAGAGATTTCCTCTGTTATCCGCAAATCCTTTTTGATTTCCACATACAGAAAACGACTGACACGGAAAACCTGCAGTGATTACGTCAACTCTTTCAACTCTCATCGGGTCAAGCTTTCGGATATCACATTCAAACAACAATGTTTCAGGAAAGTTATAGCGGTATGTATTGCAAGCATCTTTGTCGATTTCGTTTGCCCAAGCTAGATTAAACCCAGCATTTTGAAACGCTAAATCAATTCCACCGATACCTGAAAATAAGCTTCCGACATTCATCATTTTCATCTCAATGCATCTATGTCATCTTGTGTGATAACACGAGCCGCAGAAATAATCTCGACAGATCCGGGGGCAATAAATGTTTTTCTCCTTAATTGGTCAATAAACGTATCGAATTCGGGATCAGACGCAAGGATTGCTTTGTTAATTCCCATTACTGCACCTTCGGAGATTTTTCGCGAAACAGCCTCAGCTTCTTCACGATCCATAGTAAGCAGATAATTCTGTGCTTTTCTATGTACATACTTAAGAGCAATTGCTTCCAAATCAGCTTGCTTATATCTCTCGCGAAGACTCGTTTTGAGACTCAGTCCAATAGGCCCGGTCTCATTTGTATAAAGCACAGCATCAAAATTAATGTTGGGCACAAACGCAACTTTAGCCTGTAAATGCAATGGCATAATCCCTTCTTTAATAAACAACGTCGCGATGATCAGCTCGAAAATTGTTCCGTTAAGCGAATTGTTTCGTGCAACCCCGCAAGTTTCGTATTTATGCCAACAATCATTTACATATTCACTGGGACGCATCGTATTGCTAATGAAATTAGGTGAAATATGATCCATGAAAACATGGTATCCCTTGGTTTTTGTTTTTACGATGCCAAGTTTTTTAAGCATTTAACTCGCCTCACTTTATAAAACGTATCTGCAGATTGAGCTTAAGATAATACTTGTCGTTATCCTTATATATGCTGCCGAACTGATGTCTGCTTGTACTACCTGTCTCAAATTTCGTGTTATTCAAAAGATAGTTCTCAAATTCATTGTAATTGAACAGATGATAGCACAAAACTTCTCCATCCTCGCGAACAACAATGTATCCGCCCGTAGCATCCGCAGTTCCGTCCCATGTCTTAGATGGGAGCATACCCAACGCACACTCGGATAATAACTTCTTGAATTTGTAATGGTAGAACGGATGCCCCTTGGTTAGGTTATAGCACATCGGATTAGTTGCCACCATGTTGTTCAGAGATGTGGAAACTATTGCAATTCCATCGGCAAAGAATGCCTTCAACATGTTTGCGCAAATTTTCGGGAGATCCCCATCAATCAAAAGCAAGTTGCTTTCAAATGTGTCGTTCTCCATTCCGGAGTAAGCAATATCACATCCTGTCCGCGCCAAAACTGCAAAACGGTCCCTAAACATCTTAGAGCAAGTGTTAAATTCGTTCATGACAGAATCGGTTACAGGTCCGGTTACTTCGTAAATGAAGTTCGTGGTTTTTCCTGCATTGATCAGAGTAGACGGACTTCCAAGACGCGATTTGATACTGAACCCCTGTACCGAGTCAATTCCGGTATCAATATCGTGAATTTTAATCTTGATGTCGGATTTATCTGTAGACTTAGCTTTGAGCGTGTGGACTCTAAGCTCGTCCAGGAAGTTCTCTGCCTCCTGAACTGAAAAAGAAGATGTGTTTGCTGCAATGATTTCGTTATATAGATGATCGGCAGCTTGCTTAAACTCATCAAACGGCAAGGAGGCCAGGACTGCTCCTGCTTTAACAACGGATACCATCCCACAGGATCGGTCAATTTGGAATTCGAGCAAATCGGTTCCTTCCGTTCTGATAATGTGAATAATGTTATAAAAAACATCATCCACTTTGTTCAAGTCTGCGTCAGCAGCATACAGTTTTCCGATTTCAAGGAGTCGAAGAAATACATATACCTCGCTCCACTCGCCCTTGTTGCCGTTCAGCTTAGGCATTATCAAGAACCCCCTTAATTCTTTGGGCAATCGCCTCAATCACATTGACGGTTACACTGTTGCCAAACTGCTTGTACAGATGCACATCCGCAAGAGGCAGTTTATAGTCATCAGGGAAACCCTGCAAACGAGCCCATTCGCGAGGAGTCATTTTGCGAATACCCTCAGTGTTTATTTTACCTTTAATATGGGTTGTGGGAACCAGGTTCTTTTGTCTCTTGTCGATAACAAGGTTCCTCTCACGTCCCATGCCACCGCAAACAATAGCTCCTGCAATATCGCTCCAATCACGGATCTCATAGCCGAAACCATTACCTTTGGATTCGTGTCTTGCTTTATGCTGACGCAAAGTTTCAACATAAACATCGCTCAGGTAGTATTTTGCGGGAACAGGATTTTCTTCGCGAATGTCCCACAAGCACTTAGTATCATCGGTAACTTCCGGGAACTCGAATGTGACGGGAGCAATGTCATTGCGGAATGCAACGATATAGATACGCTCACGATTCTGAGGCACGCCAAAGTTTTTGCTGTTCAAAACCTTGAAGAAAACCTTGTATCCGAGATCCTCAAAAGTTTTACAAATAATTTTGAAAGTTCTTCCCTTGTCATGAATAACAAGTCCTTTTACGTTTTCACAAAAAATGACTTTAGGCTTATGGTATTCGCAGATTCGAGCAACATCCATAAAGAGCGTGCCACGGCACATGCCTTTGTAATTGTCTTCAAATCCCATGCGTTGGCCTGCGAGGCTAAATGCCTGGCACGGGAATCCGGCAAGGCAGATATCGAATGCAGGGATGTCTTTTTCTTCAATCTTTGTAATATCTCCGGCGATATCGAAATCGTCTTGGAAATTGGCTCTGTATGTTTTCTGAGCGTTCTCGTCCCACTCGCTCACAAAAACAGTTTTAATATTCTCTCCGAAAGCGGCATCAAACCCAAGTCGGATGCCACCGATACCGGCAAACAAGTCAATAGATTTTAACAGATTCATCTTGAATGTACCACCCTTTCAATTATATCTGCACAGTATGCAGTGTTCTTTTTTATTTCGTTACCCCAAAAGCGGAGAACAATCCAACCTTCGGACTCCAGTTTTTCTGTTACTTCGCGATCTCGCTCCATGTTGCGTTCGATTTTAGGAATCCAAAATTCTTGATGCGACTTAAAATCTCGCTTTCTTTCTTCCCAGTTGTAACCGTGCCAAAATTCACTGTCGCAAAAAACCGCAATTTTCTTTCCAATAAAAGCGATGTCAGGTTTTCCGCATATGGATTTGACATTTTTACGATAACGCAGGCCGCGAGCCCATAGTTCTTTTCTCAGGACAAGTTCTATTACCGAGTCTTTGTTTTTGACTTGTCTCATATTGTAGCTAATTTGCTCTTGCGTTTTTGACATACCGTACTCTCGTTTCTATAGCTGCACTGTCCGTGTTGCCGGGCAAGTAGTTACTTTTCTTCTTGCACAATTTCCATAATATCATCCATTGTGCAATTGAGAGCAGTGCAGATTTTCGCCAGAACTTCTGTGGTCACATGACCGCCTTTTCCCATCTTGGTGACAGAAGCGCTACTGATCCCCGCTTTAGCACAGAGATCTTTTTTCTTCATATCCATGTCGATTAGGAGTTTCCATAGCTTTTTATAACTGACTGACATAATGATTCTCCCTTATAGCAAAATGTGCCTTGCCGTTTGGCAAGGCACTGTAGTTTTGTGCTTAGCGCCAAGCGCAACAGCGCTTAGCAGCGTTGTGTATCATTATAGCACAGAATTCGACATAGTGCAAGAAAAAATCCCGCATCCGCATGATTAATATGGCATCGTCGGATGATCGTGTTGGATTGCCAAATTTATTTGTATATGATATACTGAAAGAAAAAACAGGGGGGGCGGTAAAATGAGCGAGATTATGACTTACACAAGAAAAATGTTCGACCCGCTGCGGCCGGAGTGGGAGAAAATCGACATTGCGGACATTGCACATGCATTGAGCATGCTTTGTCGTGCCAACGGGCATTTCCCAACTTTCTATTCTGTAGCACAGCATTGTATCAACTGCATGGTGGAAGCGAAGGCGAGGGGCTATTCGGAACGAGTACAGTTAGCCTGCCTGCTTCATGATGCAAGTGAAGCCTATCTTTCCGATGTGACCCGTCCTGTGAAAGCCGAACTGCCACGGTATAAGGAAATCGAGGCTCCCTTGCAGGAGATGATTTGGAACAAGTGGCTGGATACCCCTCTGACGGCGGAAGAGCGCAGTACAGTATTTTCCATCGACGATGCCATTCTGGATTACGAATTTGAGCAGCTTATGGAGCGAAGAATTCACGATGATCCCCCTATGCTTTTCTCCGAACCGAAACTCTGTTTCTCAAGCTTTCAGTTCTGTGAAAAAGAGTTCTTGCGGTGGTTTGATTGTTTGACCAAGGGCGCGAGCGAGCCGGCCTTTGTGGGGATCGATTGGATGAGTCCCTGCTGGATCAGTGTACAGCTTTGCGGTGATGAAATTCGCATCTGCGAGCTGTATGACATTTCCGAGATTGACAAATTTTACTCCAACGCTGACCACATTCTCATCGATATCCCCATCGGCTTGCCGGAAAATGCCGAGGAAAACATCGCCCGCCCCGACTGTGAGGCAAGACGCTTCTTACCTACCGGGCGAAAGTCTTCCATCTTCCCTGTACCCTGTCGTCAGGCAGTCTACATAGAGGATTATGCACAGGCAAGTGCGGAGAATGAGCGGATTTTGGGCAAGAAGCTAACCAGCCAATCCCACGGTTTTTCTAAAATGATCCGTCAGGTGGATGAATTCTTAACTGCCAATCCCCACTGGCAGAACCGTCTGGAAGAGAGCCACCCGGAAGTAGCCTTCCAGATCCTGAATGGTGGAAAGGGCTTGCAGTATTCCAAGCACACAGAAGAAGGGCTCCGGGAGCGAATTGCCATCCTCCGTTCCTACGATTTTGATCCCACGCCTCTTTTCATTGGCTTTACACCGAAGCAATACGCAGATATTTTAGACTCCTTCTGCCTTGCTCTTTCTGCCAAGTTGGGCTACGAAAACGGTTTCCGCACCATCCCCAAGAACCCCACCTGCGACAGCCGAGGCCTCAAAATGCAGATGGTATTCGGGAATCCCCGAGTCACTTTTTCCATACCATAACGTTGTTGAATCAACCTATGATCCTTGCGCAAAAGAAGGAAAGAATGCAATTACTATTCCATCTAATGCTAATTATATGACCGAGTGGTGCCTTGGGAGAATGGTTGAAACGATTGTTTCTCCTTCTTTTGTGCTTCCTTTAGCAAAATCAAAATTCGATAAAGAGGAGAATCCCTATGGCAAATCGAAGAAAGCTAATCAAACCCTCTCAGGTAGAAGAGGCGGCTAAGAAAAAAGAAAAAGAAAATAAGCGGTTTCGTTCTTTTCTGAAAAACCGCGCCGATCCCGAGGTGTTGGATCTGCAATTCCGGGAACTGCACAATTTGATTTTCCCTCGCTATGATTGCCGTCAATGCAGGAATTGCTGTAAACTGTTAGCCCCACAGATCCCCGAAGCAGACATTGACCGAGATGCGGCGTTCCTCCATATGAGTCGGGATGAATTTATTGACACGCATTTGGAGAGGACCGACTTCGGAGAATGGATCGAAAAGCATTCTCCTTGCGGTTTTCTCACCGAAACCGGGGAATGCAGTCTCGGAGAATGCTGCCCGGATAGCTGCAAGAAATTCCCCTACACCGATCAACCGGATCGGCTGTACAGTCTGTACAGTGTGCTGGATGCTGTATCCATCTGTCCTGCTGCCTATGAGATATTGGAAGCTCTGAAGGAACTGTATGATTTCGACGACTACAGACGAAACCTAAGAAGACGCTATGTGCAGACGGACCCTTCCGCCTTTGATGTGGATCGTTTGTTTTTGACCCCCTCCGACAGCTACTGCGACGAGAACCATATTGACGAAGACGATTCAGAATCACTTCCCTCTTGAGACGATATGGAGGAAGAAATCTCTTTCTTGCTCCATGAGTACGAGCGATTCCAACAGGAATACCCCAAAGAGGGCTTTGAGCAACATCCATTATTAGCCTTACATCTTCTGCACAAAAAGCTGTAATCCACCAAACACTTAAAAAGAGTGACCTTGCTATTTTTGGAAAAGGTCGCTCTTTTAACGAATTCCCCCCGATATCCTCCGGGACCCACCTGATAAAGTACCAAGCAATTGTGCCGGAGCAATATGAAGACAAATTCAAAATCTGACAAATAATACCCTATTATACCCCTTGAAATAGAGGGTATAATAGGGTATAACTCGTCGAATTGCAAATTTGAGTGTAATGCCTCGAAGGCGACACCTCGTCATGCGGTTTTTGCGGTTTATTTTTCCCGGAAATAATCGTCGATAGAAGCCATTCGGCTCACCTGCTTGACGGAGAAGGGGCATCGTTCTTCGCAATGGCCGCACTGCAGACAAGCATCTGCTTTTACGGACAGTTTAGTATAATGATTGGCGGCAATGTCATCTCCTGCCTGTGCCAAATCGTAATACTTGTTTACAAGACCGATATCGATCCCTGCGGGGCAAGGCTGGCAGTGGTTACAATACACGCAGGTTCCGCTAATGGTATCTGCGGTGAAACCGGCAATGATGGAATAGTCCTTTTCCTCGTCAGTAGCATCCAAGAATTTCAGCACCTGATCCAGATGCTCCATGGTCTGCACTCCCGGAACTGCCGTGAGAACGCCGGGACGGTCAATGGCATACTGCAAGCATTGGGTATGGGTCAAAGCCTGCCCAAAGGGAGAATGCTCTGCACTCAAAAGCTGCCCTGCAAAGAAGGGCTTCATGACCGAAATGCCGATGCCCTCCTTGGCACACCGCCGGAACAGATCAAAGCGTTCCTTCACAGAGCCGATGCCGTACTCGTCACCCTTCTCAAAATCGTAGGCAGGGTTGATGGAGAACATCATCATATCAATCAGCCCCGTGTCAATGATCCGATTGGAAACGGAGGGCGTATGGGAAGAAAAGCCGATATGGTGCACGATCCCCTTTGCTTTCAGCTCCTTCAAATAGTCCAACACACCGATCTTTATCAGCTTATCAAAGTCCTCGTAGGTGTCTACGCAATGCAGGAAACCGAAGTCCACATAATCTGTGCCCAACTGCTCCAATTCCCACAGAAAGGTTTTTCGGATAGTCGCAAAATCACGACACCAGCCATATTCGCCCTTCTCATCATACACCGCACCGAAATGAACCTGCAGGAACACCTGCTCCCGTCTGCCTGCAATGGCACGGCCCATAGGAGCATAAGTAGCCCCTGCGGTACACATATCGAAAAAATTGATGCCATGGTCAATGGCCTTGCAAAGAATCGCCTCAATTTCCTCTACCGGAGTGGTTCCAATGCCGCCCAAACCCAAACCGATGACGCTGAATTTTTCATTTTCCTTCCCATGGGGAAGCTGTCTGTATTCCATAAATATCCCTCCATTGACTTTTCTGGCAGAGCAAAGATTGTAAGCTGTTGGATGTTTTAGTGTGGCATTCAGATAGCGAATGCTACACTATGGGAAGCACCATTTATAAAGCGTAAAAATTTTGTCTAATGGTTTTTAAGCATCAAAGTATCGTTTTGCAATGCTGTTGAGTTGCTCTGCAATTTGGGAGAAATCGCAGTTCAGGTTCAGTGTTCTTACGCTAATTATGTTTCCACTCATCTGATATTCACTGTCCGGAACGATAGCCTCATCTGTCTTTGCGTACAAGAGCATTCCTGATACGGGATCGCTTTCCACAGACTTGTTCTTTACATATGTGAACATCTGATATAAATTGTTGGAATGAAGCGTGCGAGTGTCGTATTGGATTTGTGTGGTATTAGAGTAATATTTTGCATCAATAATAAGTGTAGTTCCTTTGTAGGTAAGCATAATGTCACTCTGCATGGCAGGAAGCATAAAATCGAATCCATCGTCTACTGCCCATTTAATTTGAGCTGATGCCGGATTAAGTAGTCCATAATGCTTCTTGAAATATTCCAGTATGAATTTCTCATATAATCGGCACATTCTCTGCTCGTCAAAGAAGTCCATTAGCTTTACGGAACCATCAGATTTAGATTGCAACAACCCTTTTATAACCAAATAGCATACAGAGAGAAGCATTCTGTAGGTCTGATTATTCCGATTATAGCGGAATGACCAGTTGATCAATCTGACATCTATGTCGGAAACTTCGCCGAAAAAGACCATTAACTTACGCAACTCTTTTTTGCGAGTTTTAGCAATATCGGCTTTCAATAACAGCATGACCGTTGCTTTAATGATCCGGTTCATGTAAGAATCTACTGAAAATGCATCAAATGTGCAGACTAACTGATCACGAATCATGCTTTGTGATTTTATAGACTCTGAGATCTCGATTTTACCACGAATAGTTGATACAACATCAGTTTCCGGAATATATTCCCGTCCCAATCCACGTTTTAGTTGGTTTGAAATTCCTTTAATCAATATTGCGGCACACATGTCCGCTGTATTTTCGAATGATTCTGTGGCAAGTTTTTTATATCCTTGCTCGTGAAGCACTTTAAATGCATAGCAAAGCATATAATAAACATTTTTTATCGGAATCACTTGATTGCACTCCTCAATTTTTCTGTCCACTCTTTTACTTTGGTCGGCTCATCAAACCAATACTCGTTCAAAAGGGGAATCAATTCATACTCCACAATATTGGAGAGCGTTCTTGGTGTTGGATCCTCAATGTTGCAGAAATAGCTATGACCAATACAAAAACCGCTTCCTAAAGAATCGTCTTCTGCAATTTTGTTGTTCATGTTTTCAACACATGCAATAAGGCTTCTCAGTTTGTCGCTGTCCACTTTTTCCAAATACTCACAGAACCCTTCGGATTGGAACTGAGGAGTCATGGTATAGAACGCAAATCTTCTGCGCA
>JAZRGR010000088.1:0-14161 GCA_045644345.1 Faecousia sp.
TGTCCGTTGCGAAATCTGAAGCGGGGCAACTCATTCGTCACCTCGCTTCTTGGCACGAGCGATCCTCTTGCGTTCCGCTTCTGCTGCGCGCTCTTCGTCTGTCATGTTTGCTCTACGCTGTCTCTTGCGCTCGGCCTCTGCAGCCTTCTGTTCCGGAGTCATCGCTGCTCTTCTCGCTCTCTGTTTCTCACGCTTTATCTCTTTTGCACTCTTCGGATCTACATAGCTCTGCTTCACAATGTTGTGATACTTCTCGTCATCATCGTGATCCTCGTTCCAATGTTTCTCTTCGATCCTGTAGTCGCACCATGACGGTAACACAGGTTCTACATCACCATTATAATATAAACCATCGGTCACTACGAAGAACTCTGTCGCATTTATGCTATCAACTGCATCCAACATTATTAAACACAGCTTGCTCCATAATGCACATGCTACGAGCTCCAGGTTATTCGATGCATGTTTGATATACTTCTTTGAATGCACACCATCTGTTACTACATCTGTCATAGTATAATAGCCGCTCTCGAGCTTGCCCCAGAGAAAGTCCTGATTGACCTTCTTCTTCTTATCCTTACTCTTCTTGCACTGATCATAGGTATATCTTCCGATCTCGCATCCTACCTGCTTCTCGGTAGAGAACACATACTTGCTATCGCCCAACTTATTCGCAAGCTCTTCTGTAATCAGGGACCACTTGCTCACCTTATCACCGGTGTAAATGTACCAGTTTAACAAATTAGGATCGTACTTTTCGTAGATATAGCCAGCCTTAGGCATGGTTGCAAAATTCAATATTGTAGGAAATGCGCTGTAGATATCACATAATTTTCCAAAGTCCTTCTTATTACAGAGCCTCGGATTGTTTACTCTTGGAGGAGTGATCTCAATACCCGTTAATTCGTATGCTTTGGCCATATAATCAAAATGCATTGTTGTATCTTTCTTGACGATTGATCTTATAGTCTTCTTGGCCATATGGATGACTTTATTCAATTTAACCTCACCGTTCTCAAACTTCGCAAATTTGCATAGTTCCGTACTCGGCATTGTGCTGTAGATAACATTCTCGTTCGATAATATCATGTCACACAGATAAGTCTCACCCTCTTCACCATACTGCTTGATTAATTGGGTCATCTTATTCATAGACACACACTTATACTGCTTGTCATGCTCAGGGAGATTTAATCTCTTGGCCTTGCCAACAGGCTTACCTGCGATCATACCCGGATCCTTATACTCAGGGATCTCAATAATTGCAATATGAATAGACTTGATGCTTTGGCATCTTGTGCCTACTGTATAGATCTCACGACCGGTAAAGATATCGTCTTTCTTGCATACAAAATAGCATTCATCACCTACTACAACCTCTTTACCCTGGAACCTGGTAGGCGTTGCTACATTCGCAGCCTGAAGATAGCTATCAACTCTCTTCGAATCCGCAGTAATCTGATCACAGATAGGGTACTTGTTTACATCAAAAGTCTTGTTCCTGCTGATATGATTTTTAGGAATGAGCTTGATGTCCTTGCGATCACTTAATCCATACATCTTATAGATCTCATGCTCAATAGCGTTACTATGACAAAGATATGTATTGTTTTCGCAATACAAAACGTTCTTCATGTCAACAACATCACACTTGAACAGCTTCTGTACCTGGTCTACGTTCAATAACACATTACTATCCATGCTGTACAGCTTCTCATAAACCTTTACAGTCTCTTTATCTCTCGCTCTTTTGGTTTTGTCGATCTCAACACATACAACATCATCTCTCCCACACAATTCATCAAAGGCCTTGAGTGATGCTCTTCCATTATCAGCATTGAGCATCTGTCTGCTGTCAGTAAGTGCTATGATATTCACCTTGCCAACATGATTAACCATCCATGTTATGCACTCGACACCATCTAAAAGGATCTCGTCCAACACAACTGTATCAAAGCCCTCTACATCTTTCTCATCATAACGCGGAAACGGCGTATTGACGAATGCCAGGCCGCATATTGTATCAGCAGGACATCCGAACTTGTCAATGGCCGCAAACTTCAGAGCATTGCTGAACGATGCTAAGCAGAAGTTCGAACCTATCTTCCTGAGATCATTGACGGTGCTGGTCGACTTACCGCTACCAGCTATACCGTTCAATATCTTTATGTAGTTGGGGTCCATTAAAATTTTGTCATCTATTCCGAACATATTCTCAACTCTTCCTTATCTTTTCATACGCTGTAACTGCTGCATCTAACTTCGACTTTAACTGGTTTTCTCTTGCGGTCCTTGCCTCATATTGATCTATAGAACCGTACCCAAGTCTTCGACTTATCTTGTCTATGTAGTCTCTGATGCTACCACCCTCGTCAATGGCTACCTGTCTGAAGTCTGTAATAAAGTATTTATCTGTATCGCTGAATAAATCAAGAAGCGGATATGCTTCATCCTGAGATATCTGAGACCTGATATTCTTGAACGTAATATCGTAGTCGTATTTGAATGCAAACGATGCTAACTGCTTGCCGTAATAATAGATCTGGTTCCTGTAATGCTTGAGTAATTTCTTCTCTGCATCTGTATATAACTTTCTTCTACCCATTTTATTTTCCTCCTATTAAGATGAAGAAAAACCGCCAGCCCTGGGTGTAGTGGCTGACGGCTTCTCTCACACTGTCCAAAATAGATGACAAAAAAATCAATGGCCACTATCAATATATCATCTATTCGAATATTTGTCAACTTCCATCAATTGATCATAAAGCTCCGAATGTCTATCTTCATCTATTATATCAAGATCGCGGAGCAAGTCGAGCTTGATTTTTGCTTCTCTCTTTGCTTGCTTTGTCTGAGATGCAAGAATTCTTATGATTTCATGCTCTACAGTCTTGCCTTTCAAGTAGATACCTAACATCTTTTCACACCTCCTCGTTGATAATAGCTTCAAGTTCCTGTACCGCACCTTCAATCATACACTGAACTAAGCTATCCTTGTTTACTAATGACTGCGCCGCTTCGAGCGTCTGAATTGCATGTCTGATCTGATTTACTAAGTCTTCTTTACCCATACCTTATACCTCGAATAACAACTTGTATGTTTCCTGTACTATGTTGTACAAATGCTCTGTACCGACACCGTACTTCATTCTGCCTTCTTTGGTGAAGATTACATCTTCCAGGTTAGCGTATGTTGCTGTAAGAATGCTCTTCTTGCTGCCCTTCATGTTCTTCATCAAACAGAAGATCCTAACCTTCAGTTCTCTGTTCTGTACTTCCTTCATCTTCGTTTTCCTCCATAGATTTCTTTGCGTCAAATACTGCTAAAGCCAGTGCATTGTGTTTTCTCTCTTCTTCTAAGTAAAGATCATATAAGCCATCCATTTTCTTGTCCTCCTTTCTTTGTTTGTAAGCTCATTATAAATCATACTCTCACCACTGTCAATACTTTTTTCAAAGTTTTTCTAAGTTTTTCAAAATACTTAAAAGTTCATATATCTATTGACACGCTCATCAAAATAACTTAATATGTATATGGAGGATGATTTTTATGTATAGGCCAGACAAGATAATCTTACCTATCATAGCAGCATTCTTCCTATTATTATATATATGGAGGTCCAGAAGAAATGGCAGAAATCACTGAAATGAAACAAGAAGTTCATGAGGCTACAGTCGAGGAGTACATCACATCTATCCTCGATGATGCTATCAGATCGATCCAGGTTTACAGCAACCATGATCGTCACGACGCTATCGTCAAATCAGCAATGACATTATCACTTAATCAGTTGATCGCACAGATGGAAGGAGAAAAGAAATGAGTTGGGATGCAGTAATGCAATTGATCAGTAGCGGTTTCTTTCCTATTGTTGCCTGTATTGCGATGGCCTGGTTCTTTAATAAGGTAAACGACAACTACCGTCAGGACATCAAAGACATGCAGGCTACGCATAGAGAAGAGACAAAAGCTCTTACCGATGCAGTGAATAATAACACACTCGTTATTCAAAAGCTCGTTGACAAACTCGATAAGGAGGATAACTAATGGCACGTTTTGGTATTGATATCAGCTCCTGGCAGGGAAATTTTGACATCTCCTCTGCCGTTAAAGCACATGGCGTACAGTTCGTCATCGCTAAGATAGGCGGTGGCGATAAAGTATGTTATAAAGACAAACAGTTCGAATCCAACTATAAGAAGTGCAAGGCTTTAGGCATTCCTATGGGATGTTACTTCTTCGGTCATGCACTCACTATGGACAAGGCTAAAGAAGAAGTCGCTTACTGGCTTGATCTCATGGCTGGCAAGCAATTTGAGTTCCCCGTTATTTATGATGTTGAGGGAGACATGCTGAAGATAGGAAAGCGTGCACTCACTGACATCATTAAATATATAATGTCAGAGTTAGAAAAGCACGGTTATTGGGCAGGTATCTATTCATCCCTGAGTGCCTACAACAGTAATATGTATGACGTTGAACTTCGTCCGTACACTCACTGGGTAGCGTGCTGGGGTAAGAACAAGCCGATGCTCAACAACGGCGGTGCAACGCAGATCTGGCAGAACTCGAGTTCCAACATCATCAACGGTCAAAGAGTCGACACTGACTATTGTTATGTTGATTACTACGAGGAGACAATTAAGAAACGCGGTCTGAACGGTTATGGTCTCTCTAACTTACCGGCTGATCATCCCAAGAAGACTACAAGAGAATTAGCTCTTGAGTGTATTGAGGGTAAATGGGGCAACGGTGCAGAGAGAAAACAGCGTCTTACAGCGGCTGGCTATAACTATAAGACAGTTCAGAACATGGTAAATAAAATCTTGAAGGAGGGCAAATAAATGAAGTACGATGAATACGAAACAAAAGTAACTTCACTTATCTCAAACCCTGATGCTGCACCTATCACGGCACAGGAAATCTTATCAGAGATCAAAACTGATACAGAGAAGATTGCAAGCCTTGAATCAAGCATCGCGGAAAAGGATGCCCGCATTCGAGACTTACAGGACACAAACATGAAGCTGTTCCTCTCTCAGTCTGCACCTATTGAAGAGGAGCCTGAAGAGAAATCAGCTGACGAAATCTTAGATGAATTATTCAAGGAGGGATAAAGTTATGAACTTTACTAACGTTGAACTTTGGAACGCACTTCGTAAGAAGTACAAATCATTCGCATCTCTTACAGCAGATGCAACAGCAGACCTTTTCTCTGAAAAAGGCTGGGGCGATATCTCCAGGGATAACATTCCTGCACTGAATGCTTTCTTCGAACTCTCTATGAGGGTTGCATTCCAGAAGATGGATATCGCAAAGGTAAATACAAGACTTGTTGAGTCCGGTCTTGTTGAAGTATTCGGAACAGAGAACGGTGGTTATCTCCAGAGGATCTCTATGGAGACTATTACTCCTGTATCTCCTGCTTTTATCGGTCTTCAGAACGGTGACTCGCCTGATCCTTACGTTGTAAGAAAGCCTGAGGCACAGGAAAGATTCTTCACAATGAACTTCGGCTTCCAGTCTCTCGTTACTATTCAGGAATATCAGGTAAAGACAGTATTCCTCGATGAGTACGGTATGTCTGCATTCCTCGGTGGTATCATGGCATCTCTTGAGAACGGCTACAAATATCAGCTTGAGCTTAACGTATTCAAGTGCATCCATGAGTGCATCAACTCCGTTACACATCCTCTTCAGGATACTCAGGTACTTGAAATGTCTTCTTGGACAGACGCAGGCGTTACTGATGATGAACTCTTAGAGCTTATCGCTCAGCTTCAGGATCTTGCAACAGCTATGGAGACTTCTATCACTCAGAAGGGCTTCAACGCTAACGCATTCGATACAGCAGTATCTCCTGAGGATCACGTCGTACTTCTCAGAGCCGGTATCGCTAACAAGATCAAGAGACAGCTCATGGTTGGTGCTTACAACCCTGATAACCTTACGATCCCGTTCAAGATCTTAGAGGTTCAGGACTTCGGTGGTATTCAGTATTACGCTGACACAACTGAGAGTGGTACAACAGTTGAAAATCTGCTCACTCCTCACTACGACAGTCTCGGAGCTGTAGACGGTTGGTCACTTCCTAATAGCACCGACAAGGATTATGACCTTGATGCTGACGATGTCTACACTGTAGACGCTGACGCAGACGTACTTGCAGTCGTTGCTCAGAAGGGTCTCATCTTCGAGAACATCAAGGATCCTTATCAGGTAATCCCGATCTTCAATCCTCGCGGACTGTACAACAACTACTGGGCATCAGCTCCTGATACCAATACAGTAGCATACGATGCAAACTATGACTGCATCACAATCATCAAACCTCAGGGTTCTTGATGACAACTAAGTAACAACGGGGCCGCTGCAAAATCTGTGGCGGCCCTTATTTCTAACAAGGAGGAAAAACAATGATCGTAGCAGTTGCATATTTAAGAACCGGCTTTGATATCATCAACGTACCGGCAGATCCTGCTTTATTGAGATCATGTGCATCAAACACTCTGCAGTTTCCTGCTTTAGATATCCTCAATAAAAGATTCTTATCCTCTGTTCGTGTCAAGGTTGATCCTGCTATGTATGATGAGTCTTGGATCGAGCAGATTGACTATATAGAACTCAAAGAAGAGAACAGCAATGTAGATGGTATTTTCTACTATGTCAACTCTTACTCATACACATCAAGGGACGTTGTTCAGTTCAGCTTAGTACAGGACTCAATCCTGTCATGCGGTGGTATCAAGATCATCAGAACCATTTATGCCAAGAGAGCTCATATCGCTAAAGAGGCAGATACATTCGGTTCGTTTGATGCTGATGATGAACTCTTAATGCCTAAAGAACCTCTTCAGTTGGTGCATAGCGGATCTACTGCAAATATCGGTTCAGGATTAAGTGTCGTAGGTCATCACGATGGCCGTACCGGATTATTCTTCAACTTCGACGAGGCGGGCTCTTCAATGCCTGGTGAAGCTCAGGAAACAGTTGTACTCTCAACAGTAGGCCTCGCCTATGAGGGCACAGATCAGTACATGGATTATTCCGCTGGTCTTAACACTTGGGGTACTTGGGGCGTTACAGACTATTCTGAGTCTGCTGCTGGTAAAGATACAAGATGGCCTAAGTTACCTAAGGCAAGAGGTGCCAAGGTCCATATGCCTAATGTTATGAGATATGTGAATAACATGGCTGCTGTTCCTCCCGGAACTAATGAGGGCATCCTTGATTATTCAGGCGTTGAGTATAACATATTAGGCGTAGCCAACTATCACGACTCAAGAGAAGCAGTAAACGTTCTCAGATCTTTAGGTGTTGAGGACTCTATCATCGCTTGTTACAGACTCAGAAAAGGTGAGGGCACTCTCATTCATGAAGGTGAATCAGGCGTTCTTCCTAACAACCTGTATGGTAATGATTATCTCTATTACACTAACGGATGGTCTGGTGGTGAAGGTGGTCTTAGTTCAGACAGCTCAAGAGTCATGGATCATTCTCAGGCTTATGATTATGACTTCGTCCCAAATCAGGCAAACGGTACTTCGCCTGCTCATGTATTCAATAACCTCAGAGTGCTCTATGGTGAGTTCAGAAAGTATGTTATCTCATCTCCTGCTACAGGATCTTCACTCGAGGCTAAACCTGAAGAGTTGACAGGCAGACACTTCTCATTCAGCGGCAATTATGCTTCTGATGGTGGTAAGAACGGTTCGCCTTATATCTACTGTTTCACTGATCCTCGTCCAACAGGTCGCCCTTACTTTAACTTCGTAAGGTTTGGTCAGAAACAGAAGACTATCGGCAATCAGAACGCAGTCGTCAACCTCGCAGAAGGTGCTATTGCTGGTGGACAGTGGCCTGAAGTTCCGCTCGTATTTACAGGAATGTCTGGTGAATGGACAGCAAGGGTTGGTTACAACCTTGACGCTTCTTACAGAGACTATCTGGCATCTCCTGATAAGACATATAGAGATATGGTCAACGGTGCTACTCTTGAAGAGCTCAATGCATACAATACTGTTGGTGCAGGAGCCGGTGTTATCAGCAGTGCTTTACAGGGTGGTATCAGCGGCGCATCAGTTGGTGGTGCGGTTGGTGCTGCTGGTGGTGCTGTTATGGGTGCCGCTGGTTCTGCTATCAGCTCTGCAATGCAGGTTGGAACAGCAAACGCTTACTACAATCAGAGGCTCGAGAATGCAGCTATCGATGTCATGAGAGGATATAGCTCAGGTCAGGCACTTGTTGATGCAGCCAATGCAGGTAATACTGCAGCAAACAGAGCACTCGAAAGGCAGTATGCGGCATCTTATGAAAAGGCTAAGTTCGAACTCTCTACAGCATATACTGTTCCTAAGGCTAAGTTCATGGGTACAGACTCTATGAGGGATATTACTGAGAACTGTGCTTTTTATGCAAGATATACACCTACTTATAATGACCTCGTAAGAATGGATAACATCTTACAGGCTTTCGGATATAAGGTTGATATGTTGATGAATAACCCTATCGACAACAGAACGAACTTCGTATATATGGAAGGATCTGTAGAGAAGTTCAACGACTTTATCAGGGTTGGTAACAACAACATACCTAAAGTGATCAGAAAAGACATGATGCTCGACATTAATAATCAGTTGGCCAACGGTATTCGTGTATGGAAAGTCAATCCTAAGAATGCTGATGTATATAACCCGGGCTAAAAGAAGGAGGTAAAAAGAATGTGGTACGGACCGATATTCGGATGTATTAACTTAAACCTGAACGGTAAGGCTCCCAAGCAGAACCGTCTTGCAGCGTTTAAAAACAATGTAACATTTCAGAATGTATTCGCCCGTCTCGTTAAAAAAGGTTTATCTCGTTATGAGATAGAAGGTCTCCCTGATACATGTAGTGAGAGGGTTGTAAAAACAGCCCTCCTCTACCATGGCTCAGTAGGATTTTTCGAGAAGGAAGGAAGCATACTTGCTTTGCCTGCAGCACCTGGCTCAGATATCACCCTCAATGGTGATTTCAAGTCTATGTTCGTATATGGCAGAAACGGCTATAACGAGCAGGTGCCTCTGTATGTACCTGGTGGTGCAAACAGCAAAGAAGTCAATAAGGGTGTACTTCGTACAAGCGATAAGACACCGAGAGGCGTATGGGTAAGAGAAAATGAACTCGTTTATCCGTTCCTCAATTATTGTATTGACTATGCAGACAAGATCGCTGATACATTCAGAACTCTTGATGTCTCGAGATTCTATCTCAAAAGGCCTGGCGTATTCGTAGCAGAAGAGCAGGCTGTAGCATCATTAAAGAAGTTCTTCGACAGTATGGAGAACAATCAGCCTTATGATATCGTATCTACCGGTATCTATGATGTAAGCAAGGTCAATCTGTTAGAGATACAGTCATCTGTTGATAACATCAAAGGCTGTACAGATCTTATCGAGTGGTACATGAACGACTTCGATAATCTTTGCTTCAAGAACAGCAATTCGAATCCTGATAAGAAGGAGAGACTGCTTGTTGATGAAGTAAACAGTAACAATGAGGCAACTGATGCTCAGGGCGACTCATTTATCGAGTATCTGCAGGAGCAGTTAGACTTCGTAAATGATAGTCTCGGAACATCATTAAGTGTAAAAATAAATAAGGAGGAGAAAGAAAATGATGACATTCGCGGAATGGATAGAGACACAGACGAATCCTCAGTGGGCGAATCTGGACGAAGCGACTCAGACAGCGATAACTAATTGGTTCTACTTCAGAGAGATCTGTGACGATGAGCGTATGGCCAATTACTTCTGGCGTAATGTTGCCATGTATGCTCCTCGTTATAAAGCACTTGTTAGAGTTGAGTCTATGGACTTTGATCCTATGGTCAACAGATACTTTGAGGCTCAGTTCGTTGAGAGTGGAGAGAATACAAACTCTTCTCAGAGCAACGGTACAAATACCGGTTCGGATATTACGAGCAGAGAGAACATCATCGCTGGTAACTCTAAGGAATATCCGAAGACTTCAATGAGAGTATCAACTGAGGGTGAGACTCATAGCACAGGCTCCAATACTTCAGGACCTATTACTGAGACTGAGACATACAATAGTGTCAGAGATGCAATGGTACATTCTGGTACTGTTACAGATGCAGCAAACGGTACGGCAAATGAGAGCGGATCACTTACGAGATCTGAGAACTCTTCTGCTAACAGTTCAAGCGTATCTGATGGTATCGCAAACGCAGCAAACAAGGCGGCTCCTATGAGTGCAAGTGGTCTGACTTATGCGAACGCAGGTACTACTTTACCTTCAGGTAAAGATGGACAGCATCTTAACAATCCTGATCTGTCGTTTGCTACTGAATATAGTCATACAGACAGTATCAACGGTACAAGGACCAACAGTTCTGGTAACGGTTCTACTACTGAAGGTACTACCGGCACTAAGACAACGGCTGATACCAATGTCAAGACTATGGCCAATAGTGATACAAACACTAAGACCGGCTCTATAAGCAAGACTAAAGCTCAGGTAGTTGATGGTAACAGTACAGATGGTACTAACGAGAGCGTTACAGTAACATCTTATGATACAGGATCAGTTATCGAGAAAGAGAATACAGGTACAGATACAGAGAGCATCAATGTTACTCATAACGGTACTGCATCTACTTCTCAAACTGATAGCGGTACTCATAGCAGAACATCTACAAACAGATATACTGGTCGTGAGGGACTCACTCCTCAGGAGGGTATGATGTCTGCAACTGATTACCTTATGAACTATTCAGTAGCATTCAAGTGGCTCGTAAACAAGTTAGACAGCTGCTTCATTATGTTATATGATGTATAAGGAGGTTGAGAATTATGGCAAATAATGTTTCCCCTCAGGGATATCAACTTAATAAAGAACCTGTCAATGAGAATCCATTTTGGGGCGGTGAATCTCCCGCTCCCGGTTCTCTGATAGTTACTGAGATCGATGTCACTAAGCAGGTCAACGGTAACTATACTACTTATGTATGGTCTTATCTGGATCAGCTTGGTGAGAGACATGCTTTATGTACTCAGACTGTAGCTTCAAATGCTGGTGAAGATGGTGCTACATTTACACCTCATATTAGTTCATCTGGTGTGCTTACCTGGACTAACGATAAGGGCTTACCTAATCCTGATCCGATTTCTGTTATCGGCCCTCAGGGTCCTACAGGTGCAACTGGTCCTACTGGTCCTCGCGGTCCCAAAGGTGATACAGGTGATACTGGAGCAACTGGTGCTACTGGTGCAACTGGCCCTGCTGGTGCTACTGGTCCTCAGGGTCCTACTGGTGCTACAGGTGCTACTCCTGAGATAAGCATGACAGCAGATGTCTTACCTGCAACCGGTACTCCTTCTGTAACGGTCATCAAAAGTGGAACTGATGAGGCTCCTGTATTCAACTTGGGCTTTACAGGACTCAAAGGTGAGACTGGTGCTACTGGTCCTCAGGGTCCAACTGGTGAGACTGGTGCAACTGGTGAAACAGGTGCTACTCCTGATATCACTATTGATGCTACTGTTGACAGTAACGTAGGCACTCCTTCAGTTATAGTTACAAAAAGTGGTACTGACGAAGAGCCTGTATTCACTTTATCATTCTCGAATTTGAAAGGTGAGACTGGTGCAACAGGTGCTACCGGTCCTGCTGGTCAGGATGGTATGGGCACTATTGCTATTGGTACTACGACAACTGGTGAGCCTGGAACAAATGCAAGTGTTGTAAACAGCGGCACTGCTGAAAATGCTATCCTGGAATTCACTATTCCTCGCGGTGCAACAGGTGCGACTGGTCCTCAGGGTGAGACAGGTGCTACTGGTGCAACTGGTCCTACTGGTGCTGATGGTGTATCTCCTACGATAACCGTAACAGATCATGTTGGATATCATCATGTTGAGATAACTGATGCAGGTGGTACTGAGAGCTTTGATATCTATGATGGTCAGGATGGTGCTACAGGTCCTCAGGGTCCTCAGGGTGAGACTGGTGCAACAGGTGCAACTGGTCCTGCTGGTCCTGGTGTTCCTTCTGGTGGTACTGCTGGACAGGTACTCAAAAAAGCAAGCGGTACAGATTATGATACAGAGTGGGGTGCAGCTTCAGGTGTTCCTTCTGGCGGATCTACAAATCAGGTTCTTGCTAAGAAAAGCAATACTGATGGAGATACTAAGTGGATGAGTATTACTCAGAACAAGTTCCCTACGGGAGGTACTTTTGGTCAGATTCTTGTTAAGAACTCAAGTACCAACTATGATGCGAGCTGGATGAATAATTCTGCAAACATACTTGAAGAAACAAGAGTATTATCATCGGATTATGAACTTGTTGGTACATCTACAACGGCAGCAACTTATAAAACGTGGACATATACTGATTTAGGATATAATGATAATACTGTGTACTATCAGGTTGATATTACACTTTATGGTAAAGGCACATCTAAAATTCGTATGGGTAGCAGATCTATAATAGTTCCTGCAAAAAGCACTAACATATTTAAAGATTCGTTAGTAATACCTGCACAGCAAGGAAACGGAACATCGTTCTATAATGGATCTACAAGTCTTAAATACTTTGATGCTGATTTCATCTTAGGTGTATGTATGAATGGACGTAATTTAACAGTAGCTCTTAAAAATGAAAACTATGGATCTCCTGGAACGCAATTCTCATGTAGAGGTTGGTTCGGAGACGGAGTGTCATCGCTTACTCATTATGACTGTAATATGTATGACTTCAAGACTACATCTGGAGGAACTGTTAACTTCTTCACTGTTGGCGTAAAAATATCAAGATTCGACTTAGCGGTTGAAGGTATAATGTAATGAAAAAAGACGTTTACGGAAAATTCTATAATCCTAATAAGATCCTGAGCTATGGTAAGGTATTAAACTTTACCATAGGCTCCAGGTCTATTGGTAAATCAACTGGTTGGGCCTTGTTCTTCCTTCTCGAATGGTTGAACAAGGGTCATCAGTTCATCTATGTAAGACGCACTCAAGATGAGACTCAGCTTACAGCTCCTTCATACTTTGATAATGCTGTAAATATTCTGCAGGATGCAGGTTATGACATCCAAGAGTTCTATTACAAGGGCGGTGAGTATTTCCTTAACGGTGAGTGTGTTGGTTTTGCGATCCCGCTTAGTCTTCAGCAAAAGTATAAATCATCAAACTACTCGAAAGTGTGGTGGATATTATACGATGAGTTCATGGTTATGCCTGGCGGTAGCCGTTATCTTGGTGGTGCTGCAAACGCATCATACGAAGTAGAGGCTATGACATCATTATTCCAGACAGTTGATAGAGGCGTTGGTAGAGCATTCAGGAACGAGTGCAGGATCATATTCGTAGGTAATGCCGGTACGTTCTTCAATCCGTTCTTCATTAACTATGGTATTGATAGGCTGCTTCGACCAGACACTAAGTATTTATCCCCTAAGAAAGAGATCTATGTTCTTGAGAGTACAACAGAGACAGAGGCCACTAAGGATATCAAGAACAGCAACGGTTACAAGATGAGTACAGAGAAGACTAAGGCCTATGCCTATGATAACCAGTATGCAGATATCACGGGTGATCAATTCATAGAAAAGGCCCCTGATGGATACCACAATATGTTGTGTAATTTTGCATATGATGGCCAAATATATGGCATATATAGTTATCCCGAATCAGGGTTCATTTATATCAACCATAAGGAATGCCTTGGTAAACCTACCCTTGCATTGACTACTGCAGATCATAGACCTAACTACCTCATGATGAAGACATGGCATGGACATCCTATTACGCAGTTGGTGAAGCAGATGTATGATGTCGGAAGCATCAGGTTCTCTGATCATAAATGCAAAATGGTCATTGACTTCTACCTCGCATACGATGTATAATGACAGTGAGGTAAATTATCAGCAGACCTGTAGCAACCAGGGTACACCCCGTGACTGGGCCTGGTAGCGAACGCGGAGTAGTGTCCGTCAACGTGTTACCTGGTAGTCCAACTCGATCTTTTGTCACAAAGGCGGCGTCACTGCATGAATGTGCGGTGGCGTCGTTTTTATTATGTCAATTTTTCGCAACGGACACTCTGGCCACCGCCACCGGTTTTTCTATTTTGGTACGGAGTGTGGAGCGAGGG
>JAZRGR010000089.1:0-9984 GCA_045644345.1 Faecousia sp.
CGATTTAATCAGAGATTCCCTTGAAATACACAAAGTATTCCTGCGTTTTCCAAACCTCAATTTGGAACAAAATCTCTCGCCGATTGCTCTCGGCGATTTCATCAGAGCTTCCCTAATTCATTTTTTGAAAGGATCTGAGTATATGAGACGTTTGTTTGCTTTGGTAATTGTGGCGGTACTGCTGTTGGGGCTGTTGCCTGTGTCTGCGGCGGGAGATGCTATGGACACAGCGCAGATCAAGGACCTGCTTAACAGTGTAGAGCTTAAGCCTCAGCGTAGTGGCTATCCCCAGGTGGATGCTATCTTAGAGGAGATCTTTGCTCCCTACGCAGAAGCAGATAACTATACCAAGGTTAAGGCGGCATACGATTGGACCGTGCAGGAGGTCAACTATAGCTGGGGTCCCTATTCCCAGGACTGGGCACCTGCCTACGATTGCTTCGTGCCTGTGTATGAGCTGGAGTACGAAGAGGGACTGGAAGAGGCGATTCCCTTTGAGGTAGTGAACCGTAGCTACCATGCTCTGGTAGAGCATGAGGGTATTTGCTATGACTACGGTGCTTTGTTTGCACTGATGGCACGGTATCTCGGCTTCGAGAGCTATGTACATACGGGGTATTTTACGTTTGAAGCAGGCTTTGGCACCGGTTCCGGGCATCACGGCTGGGCGGAGATCAAGATCGGTGAGGAATATTACATCTTTGACCCTCAGCGCGAATACCGCATGTGCGGCAACGGTGTCAACGAGATCGAGTATCTGTACTTTGGCATCGACGAGGACCATGCATGGCGATTTGATCACGAGACACAGGTCAATGAGGAACGGGATGGAGGCTTCCTGTCTGTTTCTGCTCCCCGTCACTGCGAGGTTCAGGCAGTTGCTACTGCCGGCGGCACTGCTTCTGTAGAGGGGCAGTGTGTGTTAGGTCAGACCGTTACTCTTAAGGCAGTGGATGGGGACAAGCCCTTTGACGGCTGGTACAACGCAGAGGGACAACTCCTGTCCCGAGAGGCAGAGTATAGCTTCACTGTAGAGGCCCCCGTGACTGTTTACGCTGTGTTTAGCGGAGAATACTTCCGTGATATTGCAGGGCTGTGGTATGAGGATGCTGCCATAACCGCTTTCGAAGCCGGACTGATCAACGGCGTGGATGCCTTCACCTTCTACGGCGAGGGTACCATGACCAGAGCAATGGCACTGACGGTCCTCTATCGCATGGTACAGCCCGAGGGTGAATTTGCATCTGCGGTCTATGAGGATGTGGAAGCGGGCAGTTGGTACGAGGCAGCGGTCAATTGGGGCACCCAAGAGGGCATCGTAAACGGTGTGGGAGAGAATCGCTTCGCTCCCAATAGCACCGTGACCCGTGAGCAGTTCATCACTATGATCATGCGTCTGTGGGATGTAGAGGAAGAGGCAGAGCTGACCTATGACGATACGGATCTGATCAGCCCCTATGCTGTAACTGCTATGAAGCAGGCTCAAGCAGCCGGTCTCATTACCGGATACGAGGATAATACCCTCAGACCTCAGAATGGGCTTCGCCGTAGTGAGGCTGTAGCACTTGCAGTACGGCTAATGTCTTACATGGAGGTTTAAAAGTTATCTGCTTTTAATGGAATAACAGTATGAAATACATTTGCCGGCAGGTTGCAACGACCTGCCGGTTTTTTATTTGCAGATATGGCAATGGGATGAGAAAAAACGGTTGCATTCCGACAATGGGTGTGCTATGATAATAGAAGTATAATGGGTGGGTGTATAGATGAGGCCCACTGCCCGGTAGAAAGAGAGGAGATTGCCATGTCCACCTTATTGTCTGTCAGCATGATCGGAGGCACTATGATCCTGGTGATTGCAGGGCTCCGCGCCTTGCTACAGAATCGCTTGCATAGGACGGTATTCCTACTACTGTGGTTATTGGTAGCACTCCGTCTGGTGATTCCTGTAATGATGCCTTCCAGAGTCAGTGTTTACAACCTCCTGCCTCAGAGTTCCCCGGATTATGTGGAATATCATATGGATGTGCAGGAGGAACAAGCGTCTAAGGATCCCTCCGGTCTTGCGGACACGGATGGTTTCGCTGTGGAGCAGGGAACACTACCGGACATGGATGTGATCCTTAAATGGGGTTGGCTTACAGGCGGTGTTATGTGCTTCCTGTATTTCCTGTGGGTACATATCCGTGCCAGATTACGCTATCGTTTTGCCCTGCCGGAGGAGGGACCTGCTTTTTTGGGCAATATCCGACTTAAGAGATCCGATCAGATATCCTCACCGTTGGTGTATGGCTTCTTCCGCCCGGTGATCCTCCTTCCGTATGACTTCCCCGAGAAGGACAGCCCGGAATATGAACAGGTCCTTCAGCACGAGCTGACCCATGTCCGCAGCGGAGATCTGTGGTTTAAGCTGGGACTTCTTCTGGTCACCTGTATCCATTGGTTTAATCCCTTGGTTTGGCTGATGCTCTACCTGTCCTCCCAGGATCTGGAATTCCGTTGCGATGAGCGTGTGATCCGCAAGCTGGGAAAAAAGAAAGCATATGCCATAGCCCTGTTAAAGGCTGAGACACAGCACACGGAGCATTTTTCTGAGGCAGCCTTTGCCTTCTCTATGACAGAGAGACGATTGAGAGCCATTACCGGAACAAGGGTTTACCTACCCCGTAGTATCCTGCTGTGTACGGTGCTGACAGTGGCGCTCCTGTGTTGCTTTGCTACAGGACCTGTTACAGCGGAATCTGTTGTGATTGCAATGGAGGACAGTGAGATCTGTGACAGTGCGCTCCTGCTTCAGTGTCTGACGGAGAAGGACCCTGTGAGCGATGCATCCGGGGACGGACAAGGTGCCTATATGATGTCCTATAGCAACAGCGCAGAGCAGTCCTTAAAGGATGGTGGGACAGCGGTTGCAGTTCCTACAGTGCTTAAGCGTGAAGCTTCCGGTACCACCGTCCCGGGGGCGGATACGGACAGATATCAGAATACCTATGCAGGTTCGTCCGAGACTGTTATAGAGCCCTCTGACCATGGGCAGTCCTCTCCTAAGGGGCAGCCCGTTAGAGGTAGCAATGGCAAACAGTATAACGTGAATGTTGAAGAGTTCACTCAGGCATTCGGCGGCAAGGATGTATGGGCTACAAATCCCGGGGAGACCTTTGATCCCTTCCATCCGTAATGTGTACGCAATGGCGGGATCGTCCCTGTATACCGGAGCTTATAGGATGGCGCCCGGCTCGGATATACGAATTCCCGCAATGATACCGTATAAAGCAAGAAACCATGGAGCCGTCCTTGAGACGGATTCCATGGTTTCTGAACTGTTTATGTGATCGGGACTGTAAGCCGGGTTCTGTAATCGACAGCCATCTATCTCGACATACCGTTGCCGATATGCTCAAGCCACCTCCCCGGAGACGGTCGGGCCGACCTATGTCTCCTCCACGGTGTTGCTCCGAATAGAGTTTACAGCATCACAATGTTCCCATGTGATGGGTGAGCTCTTACCTCGCCTTTCCACCCTTACCTCGTCGATGCAAACTTCATATCCCTCCCTTCGCCCCAAGGGGCAAAGGTCGCTCATTGCGTTGCATCTCCTCTTCCGTCCCTAACCGCTTGCGCTGGGTTAGTGACGGATTGCGGAATAATGAGGCGGTATATCTCTGTTGCACTTTTCCTGAAGTCGCCTTCGGCGGGCGTTACCCGTTATTCTTGCCCTGCGGAGCCCGGACTTTCCTCATATGGGAGCCTTTCGATTCCCACACGCGACTGTCCGTCCCGGTCACTTTTCTATTGTACTTTATTTTTTCCATCTTGTCAAACATTTCATTATAGGTTATAATATAAAAAATCGAGAAATTTTCAAATCGATCCCTGCCGGAGATCCCGCAGGGGAGAAAAGAGGCGTTGCAGCTTGGAATTGCACGAATATTTTGAAAAGCTAAAGGGTCAACGGGTCTTGGTGCTGGGCTTGGGTGTCAGCAATCGACCCCTGGTTCGACTCCTGCTCCAATACGGTATCGAGGTCACGGGCTGTGACAAGACCCCCCGTGAGACTCTGGAGGACGAGGTCTTGGAGCTGGAGGCTATGGGATTAAAGCTCCACCTGGGACAGGACTATCTCAAGGAGCTCGAAGGAGATGTGGCATTCCGTACGCCCGGTCTCCATCCCGAGACACCGGAGCTGGTTGCTCTGCGGAACAAGGGATGCCGTATTACAAGTGAAATGGAGGCATTCTTTGAGGTCTGCCCCTGCAAGATCATTGCCGTCACCGGCTCCGACGGAAAGACGACGACTACCACACTGATCTCCGAAATGCTGAAGCAGGCGGGACACCGTGTTTGGGTAGGGGGCAATATCGGTACCCCTCTCTTGGACAAGGCAGATCGGATGCTTCCTACAGATAAGGTGGTATTGGAGCTCAGCTCCTTCCAGCTCATGGATCTGCACTATAGCTCCCACATTGCAGTTGTGACCAATCTGACCCCCAATCACTTGGATGTCCACAAGGATATGGAGGAATATGTGGAGGCAAAGACCCACATTTTCACCTACCAGGGAGAAGAGGACATCCTCATTGTCAACGAGGACAACGACATTACCCGGACCTTCCGAGGGAAGGGACAGACCCTGACCTTCAGCCGCTGGACACAGGCAGATGTGATGCTCGCAGACGGGCAGATCCTCCTCCGGGGAGAGCCTGTTCTGGCACAGGAGGACATTCTCCTGCCGGGGATCCACAATGTGGAGAACTATATGACAGCTATTTTGGCTGTTAAGGATATGGTGCGTAAAGAGGACATCGTCCATGTTGCCAAGAACTTCGGCGGTGTAGAGCACCGTATCGAGCTGGTACGGGTCAAGGACGGCGTCCGCTTCTATAACGATTCCATTGCATCCTCTCCCAATCGCACCATGGCGGGGCTACGGAGCTTTGCCGAGAAGGTGATCCTGATCGCAGGGGGCTACGATAAGAAGCTACCCTTTGAGGATCTGGGTGAGGAGATCGTCAAGTCCGTTAAACTGCTGGTTGCTACCGGAGCCACAGGTCCCCGTATTGCGGAGGCTACCCGACAGGCTTCTTCCTATGTGCCGGGACAGCCTGAGATCATAGAGATCCCCGATTTCTATGATGCTGTCCGTGAGGCCGCCGGCCGTGCAACAGAGGGGGATGTGGTCCTCCTGAGTCCTGCGGGGCCTGCCTTTGACCGGTTTAAGAACTTTATGGTTAGAGGGAAAGAATTTAAGAAGACGGTGATGGAGCTGTGACAGATAGAAGCTGTACCGCCGTTATTGTTGCGGCAGGAAGTGCCTCCCGTATGAGAGGCATCGACAAGACCGTTGCGCCCATTGCAGGTGTGCCTATGATCCTACGTACCGTGAGAGCCCTTGCCACGGCTCCCTCTGTGACAGAGATCGTCATTGTGACCCGTGAGGATCTGATCCCTACGGTCACGGATCTGTGCAGAGGGGAGGAAAAGGTAGCCGCCGTGGTTGCCGGAGGCAGTGACCGTACTGCTTCGGTCCTGAACGGTCTGCAGGTCGCAAGGGGAGCACTGGTAGCCATCCATGACGGAGCACGCCCCTTCGTTACAGAGACGATCATTGAAGAAGCCATTGCCACCGCCATGAAATATGACGGAGCGGCACCGGCGATCCCCGTAAAGGATACGATCAAGATCGCAGAAGGACGGCAGATCCGTGGAACCCCGGACAGGTCCGGGCTCTTTGCGGTCCAGACCCCACAGGTCTTCCCCAGAGCTGTGATCGAGACCGCCCTCAGACAGGCTGTGGAACGGGGCATCCCTCTGACAGACGATTGCTCTGCAGCGGAGGCGGCGGGGCTCACTGTAGTACTCACAGAGGGTAGTGACGAGAATATCAAGATCACCACACCCGTGGATCTGATCTTCGGCGAGGCGATCTTACAAAGGAGGTCTGAATCTTGAGAATCGGACACGGATATGATGTACACCGACTTGTTACAGGTCGGAAACTGATCTTGGGTGGGGTAGAGATCCCCTATGAACTGGGCTTGGACGGCCACTCCGATGCAGATGTGCTCCTCCATGCAGTGATGGATGCCCTCCTGGGAGCTACCGCCATGGGAGATATCGGGGGCCTGTTCCCGGATAATGACCCCAAGTATAAGGGGATCGACAGTATGCTCCTGCTCCATGAGGTGGTTGCCCGTATAACGGAAAAGGGCTATGTCTTGGGGAATCTGGATGTGACCATGATCGCACAGCGACCCAAGCTGAAGCCTTTTATTCCCCAAATGATCAAAAACCTTGCAGATGCACTCAAGACAGAGGCTTCCCGTATCAATGTGAAGGCTACCACCGAGGAGCATCTTGGATTCACCGGCAGCGGAGAGGGCATGGCATGCCATGCGGTCTGCCTGCTGGAAGAAAGAGAGGAAAACACCTATGTTTAAACCCAATAGAGAGGCCCTAAACGGCAATACTGCCAAGGAACGCTGGACTTACCTGGTCAAGTGGGAGCGGAGACTTAAGCGTAATGTACTCCTGTGCCGGATCATCCAGCCTCTGGGAGCTGCCATTTTTACGTTAAACATGCTTCTGGCTGCGATGAATCTGCTCCTTGCCATTGACAAGCCCTTATTGGCAGACACCATCCGTGCTGCAATGGACAAGGTGCCGATCCTACCGTCTATGGTTGCGGCTTTGCCCCGTGAGACCTTCAAGGAGGCACTGATTTTTGCAGGCTGGTTTGCATTCCTGATCCCTCTGGCAATCAGTGGCTTGGTGCTGGGCGTGCTCTATGCCATTGATTATTTCCACACCTATAAGGACAAGCCTATTCCCGAGCTCCGCGGGACGGAAGCAGAGTGTGCCGAGGCACTTGCCCACGAGGCTGAGTGGGTGTACAATCTGCGACGCAAGCTGCCCCGTTGGTCCATCTTTATGGAGACAAGTGTCCTTACAGCGTTGACTGTGTGGCCTGTGCTGTCTATCTGCCTGGGCTTCCTGGGCGGTGAAGATCCTGCGATACTGCAGATCGCACTGTCCTGCTTTGCTATGCTGATCGTGGTATTTGTATTCTTCTGGATCTACGCTGCATGCTTCTGGGCATTTTCCGAACTGAATGCACTGTACTACATTGCTCCCAGTGAATGGCATTTCTGGGATCTGTTCAATGAGGCAGACGATTATTGGGAGTCTGTAGATCCCGAAGAATATGCCCGCCGTGAACGAGTTGCAGCCCGCAAAAAGGCAAACCGTAAATAATGCGACACTGCCCCGAACTGATCCACCGAACAGGTCGGGGCAGTTCCAATAGGCACTTGCAGAGGGGAAAAATACACGAATTAGGCGTGAAAATGGATAATTATAAATAAAGTTACATTATATCGTCAAAAGAAACAAAATGAACAGAAAAAATTCTATGAAAACGACGATAAAACAAGGCTTGAAAAAACAGGAAATTCTGATATTATTATAGTGATACAGTATAGTGGTAAGAACTGCTGTAACAAGAAAATAGGAGGGTTTATCCATGAGTAAAAAGCATCGCATTTTATCCGTGCTGTTGGCTCTGGCACTGTTGCTGTCTACATTCGGCATGCTGACTGCCTCTGCTGCAGCTCCCACATCCTTGGATGTTGCCAAGATCGCCGCTATTTCCGGCGACGTGGTCAATGCATTTAAGGGTGCTATCGAAAAGGGATCCAAGGACATTGATGGCGTATATTACAATGTCACCTTCCCTGCACTGAACTTTACCGAGTTCCAGATGGGCTATGAGGATTATATTCTTATGGCTGCCAATGCACTGTATGCCCTGTCCCAGGACAAGGCAAGCACCACTCAGATCTCCTACAAGGAAATCACCAATGCCAATAACGCAGCTAAGAACGGCAAGGGCACTTCCCTTAACAAGGCACAGTATCTGGAGCTGGCAGAACGTGTTGCCAAGTACGGCAACAACATGGGCAAGCTGCCCACCAGCTTTAACCGTCCCACCGACGGCACCAACGTGTACGAGGGGCGCATTACCCTGTTCTCCATCGGACACCTCTTTGCACAGGCTCTGGCTTCCTACCACACTGCCAAGGCTCTGCCCGCAACCGTTACCTTTATGCCTGTACACTACGGTGATGTAGACGTTGTTCCTGCTCCTACCCAGCCCTCCGAGCCCGCTGATTGGTATGCTGCTGTGATCGACGCCGCTGTCAATGTCAAGGCAAGCATGGCTAACAATGTCCTCCCCGGCTCCATCGCTGTGGGTCCTGTCAATGTTACCCCCGCACAGTTCCTGTATCTGTGCTGTAAGGTCACTGTTGGTCTGAACGGCGGAACCACCTCCGGCAAGCTCACCGTTCCCACTGCGGCAGAGCCCGAGAATCCCCAGGGTACCGCTACCGGCCAGAGCTACAAGGCCGACTATCTGGATATTGCCGGCCGTCTGATCACTTGGATCGACAACAACAAGCAGGCTCCCAACTATGCAACCAGCAGCGAGCTGGGCGGCCCCGTTCACTACTATGATCTGGTCAGCGCTTTCGCAAGAATCGTTGCATTCTGGAAGTCTGATGACATGCTCCCCAACTATGTTACCATTTCCGGTTGGTCCGGCACTGTCCAGGAGACGACTCCTCCTGCAACTCAGCCCACCACCAAGCCCACCGAGGCTCCCACCCAGCCCACCACCAAGCCCACGGAGTCTACCGCTCCTACCTCTCAGGTTCCTCCCATGACTGATGACTGGTATGCCAACGTTGTGATTGCGGCTACTGCTCTTAAGAACTATGTAGCTACCAAGGAAGACATGCCTGCTACCATTACTGTAGGTACCACTGCTTGCAAGCCCGCACAGTATCTGTATCTGGCAGCACAGGTCATTATCGGCATCAACGCCGGTCAGACCTCCGGCTCTCTCAGCGTTCCCAACTACTCCGAGCCCAGCGGTCCCAACAGCACTCTGAGCAAGGGCACCTTCCAGAAGACAGAGTATCTCGATATTCTGTCCCGTATCAAGGCCTTCATGGAGAACAATGGACAGGCTCCCAACTATGCATCTACTTCTCTGGGTCAGATCCAGCACGAAGGTGCCATCTACATGGCTGCTTGTATCCTGGATTACTATGCTGCTAACGGCAAGTTGCCCGATTCCATCGCTGTTAAGCCCTGGTATGAGTATATCGGCATTACCGTAGGTGATGCTGCCTTTGGTAACGACTTCTCTTCCTACAAGCAGTACATGGTTCCCACCAGCAACTGCCAGTCTACCAACGCCACCATCATTTCTGTAGGCAAAGCAGGCATGATGTACAGCAGCGGCTCTCACGGCGGCTTCAAGAAGCCCACCACCACCTATCAGGCTATGTTCAATCTGATGGAGTACATCAGTGCCAACATTTCCTACGACTACTACTATGATACCCAGCAGGGTGCTGTTAACACCTGGAAGTATAAGTCCGGCAACTGCTGTGACATGGCTCACCTGGTTACCGCTTGTGCACGTTCCCTGGGCGTTCCTGCCCGTTACGAGCACTGGAACTGCCAGTTCGCAGTTTCCAACACCGGCCACGTATGGTCCACTGTTTACTGCCCCGATGCTCCCGGCACCAACAGCTACAACAAGAAGGGCTGGCTCCCCGCTGACCCCGTAAACTCCCCCAACTATCTGGGCTATCAGAACCATACCAACGAGTACAAACTCAGCGGTCCTCACGCAACCCTGCCCTTCTAATATCCCGCGGTCTGTATGACAACTCCATAAGCACCAACAGGGCTGTCTCACATCGAGACAGCTCTGTTTTATGCATTTGATATTCAGCTGATAGTGGAAAGCTTCAGACAGCCAAATCCCGATTTATGGAGCTGTTATGCTTTCGCAAATGGAAAATTGAAAATGGAAAGTGGAAAATGATCCTAACTGGAAATTCTAATCATAAAATATTTTTATTTTCGCAGAAAATTTTGGAAATACCAGAGATTGTATCGACAATATGTTGCTCT
>JAZRGR010000090.1:0-8230 GCA_045644345.1 Faecousia sp.
AGTCGCCCTTCGTCTTCTGATCCCTATTGAAATCGGATCGTCTCCCTTAAGTCTACAGAATTTCACACCCCAAGCCGATCCCCCTGCTATTACGGAGCAGAATACCCATACGACTCCCCCAACCTCTATGGGATCGGTCTCGGAGACAGCCCCTCCCGTAGCTGACCCCGGCTCCGCGGTCGATCCCCACCCCACCGTCACCGTGCCTCCCGTCCAAGTGCCCTCCAACGGGTCCACCGTGACACAGTCTACACCTGCGGTTACCCCACGGAGCATTCCATGGTCACAGATTGCCATAGGTGTTTGGGCATTGGGCGCAGGAATTATGGCGCTGTGGTTCCTCACGGTGAATCTCCGCTTCCATCGGAGAGCCAAGAGAAATGCCTATCCCATTGTGATAGAGGGCTATCCCTTCCCCGTACTGGTAAACGGTGAGCTGTCTTCTCCCTGCCTCGTAGGCATCTTCCGCCCTCGTGTCTATATTCCCCGTGAGACCGATGATCGGACCTTGCAACACATTCTCATCCATGAGCAGACCCATTACCGCCACTTAGATCCTCTGTGGGCATGGGTACGGGGACTGTGTCTGTGCCTGTATTGGTTCCATCCCTTGGTTTGGTGGGCGGCGATCCTGTCCCGACAGGATTGTGAGCTTGCCTGTGACGAGGGTGCTTTGCAGACCCTGGGAGAGCAGGAACGGATCCCCTACGGAGACACCCTCCTGTCCATGATCTCCCACGCAAGCCGTCCCCAAGGACTTCTCCGCACCGCAACCACCATGGCCGCCTCCAAGAACCAACTGAGAGAAAGGGTGGAATTGATCGTGAAACAGCCAAAGAAACTATGGATCGCCCTCCTCTGCCTCCTTCTGGTCACTGCCCTTGCCGTAGGCTGTACCTTCACAGGTGCAAGCAAGGAGGACTTTATCAGCCCCACGAGCTTTTGGTGCAGTGCCTTCGACAACCTCATTGCTCGCTCCGAGGACGATACCTACGCCGGAGACATAGAATCCCTTCAGCGCGCAACCGCCATCCTTGCAGAGGACTTAGACCGTTTTGAAACCTTAGAGACCGAATCCCATGCCTATGCCCTCCTGCAAAACACCCTGCAGGTTGCCGATCTGTTGGAGAAAGAAGGAGGCGACTCCTTCTTCGACCTCCCCCAATGGGAACAGGAGGCACTGCTGGAGCTGTGGTATCTCCTGGGCAACGCAAATTACGCCACATCCGAACAAGAATACTTAGACATTCTCGAAGCCAATGCAGGCTCCTGGCTGGATCCCTGGATCTTCGGAAGCTCCGGCCATATTCTCCCCGTTGAAAATCCTGTCCTGCCTCCCTCCATGCCCCCAAAGGAGACTACAACTCCCACAGAAGAGCCTTCTCTCGATACCTCTGTAGAATTCCCGATGACATTCATTTGTAGCTCCGGTGCAGGGGCCTCGTATACGGCACTGTGGCTCAACGAGGATGGCACCTTTACGGGCAAATTCCATGATGCCAACCAGGGTGATCCCTACGGATCCACCTATACCAGCAGCTTTACCGGCAAGTTCGTTTCCTCTGAGAAGCCGGATGACTACTCCTACAGTGTGAAGCTGGAGGAGCTGGTCTTCGACCGTCCCTTAGGAGAAGAATGGATCGAAGACGGAATGCGTTACATATCCGCAAGTCCCGATTGCCTGGAAAACGGTGAAGGTTTCATATTCTATCTCCCCAATACTCCCATTACTATGCTGCCCGAGGATCGACTGTTCTGGTGGCCGGGTAAGTATCAGGGAGAATATACCACCCTTCCGTGCTACGCTCTGTTCAATGCAGCAAATGGCCTCGGCTTCTTCTCCATGCCCTCAAAGGAGACCACAGAGCCCACCGTTCCCACAGAGGACATTTCTCTTGACACCTTTGTAGTGTCCTATTATGAGGAAGGACCCTATCGGATCCCCAATTTTACCAAGGCTGTCCACTCCGCAGATGCATTCAATGCTGAGATCCAAGAGGTCTTTGCCTCCCTTATCAGCGGAGACACCTCCCCCTTCACCGCCGTTGACTATACATACTGCCAACGGGGTACCGTTCTCAGTCTCCTGCTCAAGGGTGAGAGAGACAGCGGCGCCCCCCTCTATCTGAGCTACAATATTGACACCGTCACAGGAAAAACCGCCCAAATTTGGGATGCGGAAGAAATCAATTTACTCCACCCCCTTATGGTGGTGCAAGAGCTGACAGCCAAATATATGGCAACAGGCAGCTTCTCCTTTACAGAAGAGATCCGTGAGATCCTGCGGAAAAACCTCCTCCCCTATTGGGACCGGGAGACGGGGAACAGGTCTTGCCTCTGGATCGACAGTGACGGAAAGACCCAATACAGCTTCTGCCACTACCCCTTAGACGGTAGCGAGGCGATCCGCTATACCCTCTCCATGAAGGATTATCGAGCTCCCGACAATCCCTGGACCGGAGATCCCAAGGCCGTAGAGCTACTGACCTACAGGGGTCTTGAGGGCTTCGGCCTGCCTGACAGTGAACGACCCCTGTGTCACATTCCCTTCCTCCTGATGGAAGGCCCCCGTGCTATGGAGATCAACGCAGAGCTCCTGCAAAAGTATATCACCGCCTATGACTCCCTGGACTATTCCTGGGCAGTGAACGGAGACATTTGCACCATCCTGCTCCAAGGAGAACGGGACGGATCGGACTACAGCTTCTATAACCTGTCCTACAGCAAGGGTAGCGAGTTGTCCCCGGTGGAAGTCTATACCGCCGCAGGCTATACCGAGGAAACCTTTATGACTGCCGCGAAAGAAGCCATCTTGAACTACTTCTTCACCCGTTTTGACCGTCCCGACTCTCCCGTATCCCGTGAAACACTGGATTACTTAGCCGCCGCAAGCGGTGGGGCCTCCAATGTGGCCCTGTCCAGACCTTATTTAGACGAGAACGGGAAGCTTTGGATCTTTGGAAGGATCTTCCAAATCGCCGGTTCCTCCTACAGTTGGTATCCCATTCCCATGGAAGGTCTGCCCCTGTCTCAGGGCTATCTGAACTTCCTATCTCTCCCCCGGACAGAACTGACCCTTGCCCCCGGCTTCAATCTAATGGGTTGTACCATCGAGAGCCTCCCTGCCGGGAACCCCCTGGGTGTATTCGCCGCGCCCTCTGACTTCCACTTCGGCTGTGATGGCATTTATGCAGACCCCTATCCTTCCGGTCAAGTCGGTCCCATGTATGAAGATTCCCCGGAACTCCTCAAGATAAAGGAAGACAATCTCCGCCGATATTTGACCCTTCTCCTGGGTGAGGGCGACTACACCTTCCAATACGATGATGCCTTCTCGATCCGTTCTCCCTTCTATACCGAGGATGCTCTCACCGTATACGGCACTGCCGAGGGTGTGAATATCACCGTTGCCACAAATACCCCTCTTACAGAGCTGACCCCGGGGACCATTGCAGAGATTCCCGTTATAGAAGCCGCTCTCCGCTATGCCGAAATTCATGCCCCCGTGATCCAACAGCGGATCACCTACGAGAATACTGTTGATCCTACTGCGGTAGCCGTAGAGGATTACCGCTACACCGTGGTCGAAGCTGCGGAATATCCCTCCGCACTCCTGACTCTGTGCAAGTCGATCTCCATCACCTACCGTCCCCAAACCTCTCGGCTCCATATTGGCATTACGAACACAGTCGAGCCCACAGCCGTTGCCACCGCAGAGATCCCCACCGGAGTAGATCTTATGGAGGCTGTGGGGGACCGCATCCCCTTCACAGACCGATATACCACAGGCTATGTGGAGTGCTACTATTCCTCTCAGGTGGTGTTAGGATACCTTGTCCCCTGTTACAGGGTCTATATCCATAATGACGCCCTGACAGAACAGCGCGGCATCCCCACCTATACCGTCTTCGACCTGTGTAGCTCCCAATTCCCCACCAACCGCTCCGAAGTCCTCCCCTGGACCGATTAACACCAACAATTCCTATTTATCGAGCTGTTCGATTTCCGAATTTGTTCGTAGGGGCGACCTGTGGTCGCCCGCAAAATGTTTCGATTTTGTCGAAAATCTCGTGATAATCCCGTAATTTTGTCATTGTCGTTTAACGACAATGACCGGGCGACCACAGGTCGCCCCTACGGTGTTATACGATAAACGACTCCATAAATCGAATTTTGCAATCTGCCTGCATCAAAAAATCCCGCTGCATGGGTGATCCTATGCAGTGGGATTTTTATGATCATAATTCTGTTACAGCTGTTCGCCCTCGAAGGACTTGGTTGCGTAGGCATTCAGGGTCTGATCTGCCACATTGCCTGCCAGGTATTCGTAATAGCCCTGGGAGCCGATCATGGCGGCATTGTCACCGCAGAGGGACAGAGGGGGCATACACAGGCGGACGCCCCGTTTGGCACACTCCCGTGTCAGAGCGGCACGGATGTGGGAATTGGCGGCTACGCCCCCGGCAACAGCCAGGGTCTTGTGACCTGTTTGATCCAGAGCCATCATGGTGCGAGGCACCAGCATTTCCGTCACCGCGGCGCAGAAGGAGGCGCAGAGGTCGGGAATTTGGATCTCCTCATTCTTCTGCTGTTTGTTGTGGATCAGATTTACAGCGGCGGTCTTGAGTCCCGAGAAGGACATATCCAAGGGGTTGCCGCTGAGCTTGGTATGGGGCATAGGATAGACCGTAGGATCCCCACCCTGTGCCGCCTTATCCAGAGCCGCTCCACCGGGATAGGGCATGTTCAGCATCCGCCCTACCTTGTCGAAGCACTCACCTGCCGCATCGTCACGGGTGGAGCCTAAAATCTCCATATCCGTATAATCCTTTACATTGACGATCATGGTATGTCCCCCGGACACCACCAAGCAGAGGAAAGGGGGCTTTAAGTCGGGATATGCAATATAGTTGGCAGCAATATGCCCCCGAATATGGTGGACGGGGATCAAGGGCTTGTCCATAGCAAGAGCCGCACCCTTTGCAAAGTTGACACCCACCAGCAGAGCTCCGATGAGACCGGGAGCATAGGTCACTGCAATGGCATCGATTTCCTCACGGGTGACACCGGCCTTCTCCAATGCCTGATCCGCAAGACCGTAAATCGCCTCAATATGCTTCCTTGAGGCGATCTCCGGCACTACACCTCCATAGATGCGGTGCAACTCTACCTGGGAAGCAATGCAGTCACAGAGCACCTCTCTGCCATCCCGTACCAGGGCAACAGCAGTCTCGTCACAGGAGGACTCAATAGATAGGATCAGCATATCAAAGCTCCTTTCTCATAATCAGGGCATCTTCCCTGGGATCGGTGTAGTAATTTGGCCGCCGTCCCACTTCTGTAAAGCCCAGGCGGTCATAGAGGGCAATGGCAGGGCTGTTGGATGCCCGTACTTCTAAGGTTAGGCTCTCCATCCCTTTGTCCCGTAGGGCATCCATAAGGGCAACCATAAGCCCCTCCCCGATGCCCTGCCGACGGAAGGCAGGGGCAACGGCAACATTCATCACATCTGCCTCCGGTGGGCAGGATTGAGAGCCTACATAGGCAACAGCTACCCCATCCCGTTCCTCTACCAGCCAGAGGCTATATTCGTTAGTCAGCTCCGAAGCAATGGATCTCTCGCTCCAAGGTGCGGAAAAGCACAATTTCTCCAGTTCCGCCACTGCGGAAACATGGGATGCATTCATGGGTAGGATCATTTGGCATCATACCAGCTTTCTCCCATTTTTGCCTCTGCAATGAGAGGCACAGTGAGCTTCACAGCCTGCTCCATTTCACGGGTGATCATCTCCATAACGGAAATGGCCTCCCAGTAGGGACACTCAATGATCAGCTCGTCGTGTACGGTGAGGATCAAGCGTGCCTGCAGGGCATCCTTCTCCAATGCATGGAATACACGGACCATAGCCAGCTTAATAATATCCGCCGCTGTTCCCTGTATGGGGGTATTCAGTGCGATCCGTTCCGCCCCGGAGCGGATATTGAAGTTGGTGCTGTTGATCTCAGGCAGATAACGCCGTCTGCCGAAGGCGGTGGTCACGAAGCCCTGCGTCCGGGCAGTGTCTACAATATCTCTCATATAGTCCCGTACACCGGGATACTTGCTGAGATAGCTGTCAATATATGCCTTGGCCTCATACCGGGATACCCCAATGTCCTGAGACAGGGAGAACTCGGAGATGCCGTAGACGATACCGAAGTTCACCGCCTTGGCATTGCTACGCATCTGAGGAGTGACCTCCTCTACAGGCACATTGAACACCTGGGATGCGGTCACACGGTGGAAGTCCTGCCCGGAACGGAAGGCATCTGCCATAGCCCGATCCCGGGCAATATGGGCAAGGACACGGAGCTCGATCTGCCTGTAGTCCGCATCTACAAAGACCCAGCCCTCACGGGGGACGAACATCTTACGGATCTCACTGCCAAGTGTCTTCCGCACAGGGATGTTCTGCAAGTTAGGCTCCGTAGAGGACAGTCGACCCGTGGCGGTCAAGAGATTCTGGAAGGTGGTATGGATCCGTCCATCGGGAGCAATGGTCTTCTGCAAGCCCTCTGCGTAGGTGGAATTCAGCTTGCTTAGCTCCCTGTATTCCATAATGGCAGGAATAATGGGATGCTTGTCCTCTAACTTCTGGAGGACTTCAATATTGGTGGAGTAGCCGCTCTTGGTCTTCTTCACAGGGGGCAAGCCCAGCTTGTCGAAGAGGAGCTCGCCCAACTGCTTGGTAGAATTGATATTAAAGGGTCCGTCGGAATAAGAGAAGATCACCCTCTCACACTCTGCGATCCGATCCCGAAGCATGGAGCCAAAGGCGGACAGAGCCTCCTGATCCACCCGTACTCCGTCTGCCTCCATATTGGCAAGAACATAGCAAAGGGGGAAGTCGATCCCATAATACAGTTCCTCCATGCCCTGCTCCCGCAGTTTATCCATGAGAGGCCTGTGCAGGGCCTCGATGGTAGCCGCAGAGCTAAAGAGCATAGCCGTAGGGCTGTCCTCCGAGGGGGTAAAGCCCAAATAAGCCATGGACACCACAGGGAGGTTGTGGACGCCGTGGGAGGTATCCAACAGATAGGAGGCTACCGCCGTATCGAAGATAAAGCCTTCCGCAGGGAGGCCTGCCTCCAACAGCTCCCGCATAAGGGGCTTGACATCATGACCGATCTTGGCAATTTCCTTGGTCATGAGCTGACCGAGAACAGGAAGATAATCCTGTCCCAAAGCGGTCTTCTCATAATAGTACATCATGGAGTCGGTCTCGGGGGCATAGATCACGAAGCCCTCTGCATTCCTGTGGTAAACCACATGATGCTGTGCCTTGAACAGAGGCAGGAGCTCTGCGGCACGGGCGGCAGTGGTCACAGCCTCACTATTGCACTGTCCCTCAAAGACACAGCTCTCAGAGGTCTCGGCAGGAGCCTCCTCGAAGGCGGCAGAGCGGAGCTTGTAGCGGTCAATGAGCTTCTGGAATTCCAGCTTCATGAACAGGTCATAGAGTTCCTTCCGCTTCGGCTCCGTGATCAGGTTGGCCTCGGGGGTAAAGTCAATAGGTGCATCCCGACGGATGGTCGCCAGGTCATAGGACAGGTAGGCAGACTCCTTACCCCCCGTCAGCTTATCGAAGAGCTTCCCCTTCATATTCTGAGGGGTCAGATTTTCGTATACCCCATCTAAGGTCTCGAACTTCTTCAGCAGGTCAGTGGCGGTCTTGGGACCCACGCCCGCTACACCGGGGATATTATCGGAGCTGTCGCCCATGAGAGCCTTCAGGTCAATGAGGCGGATGGGCTCCATGCCGTATTCCTCACGGAATACTTGAGGGGTGTAGTTCTGTGTCACGGTCTGTCCCCCTTGGGTGCGGACCAGCTTGACCGTGACCTTGTCATCCACCAGTTGGAGGCTGTCACGGTCACCGGTGAGGATCACGCATTCACAGCCCCTATCGGAACAGATCCGGGACACAGTGCCGATGACATCGTCTGCCTCCCAGCCCTGACATTCGTAAATAGGAATGTTCATGGCGGACAGAACCTGCTTCATCACAGGCATCTGCATCCGAAGCTCCTCCGGCATGCCGTGACGGGTAGCCTTGTAACCCTCGTATTTCAGGTGGCGGAAGGTAGGCCCGTGGAGGTCAAAGGCCACGCACACCGCCTCCGGCTGTTCCTCTTTCTCCATCCGTTCCAGGATATTCAGGAAGCCAAAGTCGGAGGCCAAGCGGTCTTA
>JAZRGR010000091.1:0-10060 GCA_045644345.1 Faecousia sp.
GAGAAAAATACAAAATTTTACGTTATTTGGGATATTTGTGCCAACTTTCGGTGCTATTCTCTCTCCCTCCGCCCCTTCGGGGCACCTCCCTCGTCAGAGGGAGGTGGGTCTGTGCGGACTTGTAACACAGCGATAAATCGGAAATTTAAATAGGCATATGATGGCATGGGAAAGCACCCTGTCCGGAGACAGGGTGCTTGGTGTAGGCTGCACTATTGTGCCAATGCGCGGTAGAGGAAGGTTACGATCTGACCGCGGGTGCAGTCCTTATCCGGGGAGAACTTTCCCTTGCCGGTGCCCTGGGTAATGTTGTTCTCTACTGCCCACAGGACTGCATTATAGTAGTAGGCACCCTCGGCTACATCCCCGAAGGGGTTGTTGCTGTCGGTGATCTGAGGCTCGCCCTGTGCTCTGTACAGGAAGGTGGCGACCTGACCACGGGTGCAGGTCTTGTCGGGACCGAAGGTGGTCTTGGAGGTGCCGGTGGTGATGCCCTGTTCTACTGCCCACAGGACAGCCTTGTAGTAATAGGTGCCCTCGGCAACGTCTGTAAAGGGATTGTTCCCATTCTCAGGCTCGGGACTGCCGCAGGCTCTCCACAGGAAGGTCACGACCTGCGCACGGGTGCAGGGCCGCTCGGGACCGAAGGTGGTCTTGGAGGTGCCGGTGGTGATCCCACGGTCCACCGCCCACAGGACGGGAATGTAGAAATAGTCCCCCTCCTTCACATCCGTGAAGGGATTCTGAGGCAGGGTGGCAGGATCGATCTCACCGCAGGCTGTACAGGTACCCTCGGCATAGCTGTGACCGGCGGGCAGGGTAATGTCTCCAACGTAGTGATCACCGCACACCGTGCAGGTGAAATCCGTATAGCCCTGTGCAGTACAGGTGGGCAGGGTCACTGTAGCTGTATAGCTATGACCTGCAGGGGGGACAAGATCCTGGGCATAGCTTGCGCCGCAACGGGTGCAGGTATAGACGGTACAGCCGTTATTGGTACAATCGGGAGGGACAACAGAGCCCTCTGCTCCGTATTCGTGTCCCAGAGGAGGCAGGAGAATCTCATCCATGGTAACGGGAGTGGTCAGCTCTGCGTCCAGGAACATTTCTTCACATACATTGCACTCATAATAGGAGGGGTATCCTACCTCTGTGCAGGTGGGAGGATTGCCGGGAACCTCATATACCTCCTGATGGGGGCAATGGCTAAAGAGCTTCCATGCAGAACGGACATTCTGGTAATCGTCTACCTTGCCGTGACCGGGGTACTTATCCTCAGAGGAAACTACGATGGGGAACGCACAGTACCAATATCTTGCTTCCTCAATGGTATCGTAATCCGAAGCATGGCACCAGTCCCAGGGGCCTACCTCGTCCTTCATGGCAGAGATACTGTCGGCTACGGTGTTGCCCATGAACATCTGACCCCAGAAGATCTCTTCCCATGCGTAGTCATAGTCAAAGGTAACAGACTGGGAATAGCCGTAGGCAACCTCTACACCCTTGGCGCGGAGGGGTGCATGGAGACCGTCGGTGGTCATGCTGAGACACAGTGCCATCCACAGGATGCTGTTGGGAGCGGTCTTGTCCATGTGGTTGGCAATGGCGGTGCCGTTGACACAGTAGAACTTCATATCACTGTAGGAGCCTGCGTAGTATGCGTGATAGTACTTGCCGAAAGTACCTGTAGCGGACTCCATGTCCTTCTTGGTGAGACCCTCACCGGACTGGAGACAGATATAGGAGGTGTTGGCACGGGTAGCATAGTCGTCGTAATCGTCGGGATTGGCGAAGTCTGTATCACCGTGGCTGTCGAAGATCACCACAGCACCCTTCTCCAGGGCATCGGCAATGTTGTCTATGGTAGCAGCATCGGTGCGGTAGGTGGTAGCAGTACCCCGCAGGACCTTGGCAATGCTCTGAGACTCCTCAACATATTGGGTGGTAAAGTCTGCGTCCAGACCGAAGTAGGGCTGGATCAGATATACGTCCTTGGCTCCGGGGGTACCGCCCTTGGTCTCGTAAGAGGCAGTAAGGACGGTCTGTCCTGTACCGTTGGGATTAGCCTGGGCATTGCGACCCAGAGCAGACAATCGGGGAGAATAGCCACAGGCAATGCCATCCTTGGTCTCCCAGAAGAAGTGGTCGCCGTTACGGATCAAACTGTCCTCTTCGTAATAGGGGGAGGAAGTGACGGTCTCGATGAGGGCATCCACAAGCTTGGATACGGGAGCTCTCTTGGAAAGCATCAGTGCTTCTTTCTCCGTAAGGGCATCCCACATTAGGTCTGCGGTCACATAATCCGCTTCGGTCAGAGGGGTGGCATCGTCCTGCCGCTGTGCAGCAAAGCCCGTAGGGATCAGCCCCAGAACCAGGACACAGACCAGCATCAATGCAAGGAATCGTTTCATGTTTTTCTCCTTCTTGTAATTCCGCAATTTCGGCAGAGTCACAATGTCATATGTCACCTGCCCGTGAATTACCTTCTTCTTATATCATAGTCTAAAATCCACTGCCTGTCAAGAACCACAACAGATAACTTCCGATTTATGGAGCAGTTATCGATTATGATTTGTAGGGGCGGACAGTCGTACGCTCCTCGTCACCCGTAGGCATTTTCCGTGAAACGTACAAACAATCAAATTTGTTCGTAGGGAACGACCCTGTGTCGTTCCGCGGCAGTATCGTAGCCCGTATACATCAATTATGTTAGAAAAAGTCAGATAATGATCGGTAATATAGGAAATTTGTTAGCTTGTTCGTTTTGAATTAGTACCAACGTATATTGTTACCCTTGCGGAACGACACAGGGTCGTTCCCTACGAACAAGCTTGGCAGTGCATTCGTCGTAACGAAATTTGTACGGGTGACGATGGTGCCGCAGGCGACCACAGGTCGCCCCTACGGTGTTATACGATAAACAGTTCGACAAATCGGAAGTTGGACAAACAAGGGAGCCGAGGTGATTCGGCTCCCTTGTGGGTAGGGTTATTGGGTCAGGGGGAAGGACAGGAGGACCTTAAAGAGGTCGCCGTCAAGGATTAGGTCGAAGTTGCCGCCGCAGAGCTCCGTATAGGTCTTGGCAATGGGCAGACCCAGACCGTTTCCTTCTGTAGAGCGGGAGCTGTCTCCCCGTACAAATCTGCCCAGGATCTCCTCCGGGCTAAAGTCCAGGGGGTATGCGGATACATTCTTGCATTCCATGACTACTCTGCCATCTTCCTTGTAGGCAGACAGGAACACACGAGTCCCGGGCATGGCATATTTGGTTGCATTCCGGATCAGATTCCCCAGGACACGGGACAGCTTCCGCCCGTCTGCCATGAAGGTGAGGCCCTCCTCTGCCTTCAGACAGAATTGGAGATTGCCCGTCAATTCCTCACCCTGCTCCTCTGCAAGGCTCTGCTCTAAGAGGATGGCTGCGTCCAACAGCTCCCAATTCACTTCCTCATTTCCACTCTGGGCCTTGGAGATGGTAAAGAGATCCTGGGTCAAGTCCTTCAGCCGCAGGCTCTTGCTTTCAATGATGGAGATATAGTCCCGTGCCTCCTCCGGCAGATCCTCCACCTTGGACAGGAGCTCTGTGTAATTGATGATGGAGGTCAAGGGGGTCTTGAGATCGTGAGAGACATTGGTAATGAGCTCTGTTTTCATCCGCTCTGCCTTCATTCTTCCTGCCAAAGAGGCATCCAAGCCTCCGGCGATTTGATTTACATCCTCTACGAGAGCTTTTAGATGGAGCGACTTAGGCTCCGGAATGCGGTGGGTCAGATCCCCATTGCGGATCCGGGATGTGCCCTTTTGGATGTCGCCCATATCCTTCTCTTTCCGTGCCAGGAAGAAGGCTGCGGTACCGTACAGGAGGAGCAGAAGCACCAGCCCGATTCCGGCTCCACTATCAATCATAGCTGTAAACAGGAGTGTTGCCAGTGTGTAGATCAGGAGCAGTCCGATCTGCATGACTGTAAAGGGAACCCGCTGTATGGAAGCAAAGGTCCTGCCCACATATCTGAGACCGTGCCAAGTGGCTTTGCAGAAGGTCCACAGCCAAGACAGGAGTTTCTGCAGGAGGATCAAAAGGATACACCGCTTTGCAAAGAGCCCTGCCTTCAGATTGCGGATCATAGACAGGAGGCTCGATAGGATCACACCTCCGGCTATGGGGACCAGCAGACCGGGGATCAGATAAGCACCATCCATAGGGAATTGCTTCTCAAAGGCGGCATCAACGCAGACTATGCAAGCCAGGATGCACCCGAGGGCAGCTCCTCCCATAAAGAGCAGATGGAATTCAGCCCAGATCCGATCTGTCCACCCGGACTTCCTGTTCCCCCCGGCATCCCGTCCGCAGACGCAGATCAGATAAATTAAGGAGAGGAGAAGAAGGAGGGCACAAACCAGCACCCTCGCTCCTGTGGTGTACAGGACGGTCTCTTGCTTGTCCCACAGAGCTCGGCATTGTGTGACATACTCCGGACGGATCTGCGTAACGACCACCAGATCGTCTACCATGATATGCTCCATGTTGTAGTCGAAGAATCCATGTTGGTAATAGGAGCCTTCACTGCGATAAAAGGTCTCCTGCCCCGTCTTTTCCCTGTGGTAGTATTTGTATACCCCATCGATTAAGAGGGCAGGATCTGTGACCGCTGCGTTGGAGAAAATTTCGCCGTTTAGGTTTACATAATATCTGATATAGTCTAAATAGGGAAGGTTCCGTAAATTCTTGTCGATCCGACTGTATATTTGCTCCCAGGTAGCCTCGCTGAGGGGCGTGCTACTGTAGGATGGGGAGAATATCGTGGGGGGCATAGGCTCCGTTGTTTCCTCCGTTACATCGTGTAACGAGTCGTTCTGATAATAGGTCATTTCGTGAATGGTACCCAGAACCGTATTTTCCGGCAGACCCACAAGGTGGTGGAAATACCAGCTTTCCTCTAAGGTGGAGCCGAAATCGTAGATATAGTTATCCTCCTCGTTTAACAGAGCTGCCCCATGGATCCCGGACAGGACTCCCAGGGTCAGGCTTGCCAGGAAGAGGATCACCCCAAAGACCTTGGTATAAGTGGAATAAAAGAATCTTTTCATTGCCGTAGCTCCTTTCTTGCTAAATGATCTTGTAGCCGATGCCCCATACGACCTTTAGGTATTTAGGCTCCTTGGGGTTGATCTCGATCTTTTCACGGATGTGGCGGATATGGACGGCTATGGTGTTGTCAGACACGGCACTGTCCTCCCGCCAGACCCTGCGGTAGATTTCCTCTGCAGAGAACACCTTCCCCCGATTTTGAACCAGCAGTTCCAAAATCCTGTATTCAATAGGAGTCAGGCGAACCTCCTCTCCGTCTACCTTTACCTGCTTGCGGTCCGTGTCCAGGGAGAGACCGTCTATGATGATCTCTCCATGATGGGTACCCATAGAGCCCAGGGTGGTATAACGGCGGAGCTGAGATCTGACCCGTGCCATGAGCTCCGAGGGGTTAAAGGGCTTGGTCACATAGTCATCCGCTCCCGCAGTCAGCCCAAGGATCTTGTCTGCATCCTCGGACTTGGCAGACAGGAGGATCACCGGAATATTACGGGATTCTCTCAGCTTCATAAGGGTGCGGATCCCATCCATCTTGGGCATCATAATGTCCAGGATCATGAGATGGATCTCCCGTTCTCCCAGAGTCTCCAGTGCCTCGATCCCGTCATATGCCTTGTATACACCGTAGCCCTCTCCCTTTAGGAAGATAGCAATGCTGTCCACGATCTGACGGTCATCATCTACAACGAGAATGTTCATGTTCTCACCTCCGTATATACCATATCAGATAAAGCTTAAGATTCGGCAATGAAAATTCTTAAGTTTTCTTCATAATGCTGTGTTCTGTACATCAGTTTACCATGGATCACCCCACCCGTCAAGCAAACAACTTCCTGTTTATCGCTGTGTTACAAGTCCGCACAGACCCACCTCCCTCTGACGAGGGAGGTGCCCCGAAGGGGCGGAGGGAGAGAGAATAGCACCGAAAGTTGGCACAAATATCCCAAATAACGTAAAATTTTGTATTTTTCTCCCCCTCACCGCCTGCGGCGGAGCCGGCTCAGCAGAGGGAGCCACTGGTCTGTGCAAATTTCAAACAGAGGGATAAATCGGGAATTTGGCGTAAAAAACGGGACGGCCGCAGTGCGGTCGTCCCTTTGGGGTTTTATTCGTAAATGGGGTACTTAGCAGTAAGAGCTTCCACAGTGGAGCGGACCTTGGCTTGGGTACCCTCGAAGTCTACAGCCGTATCGTAGATACACTGTGCGATGATATCCATATCCCCTTCCTTCATGCCACGGGTGGTAGCGGCAGGGGTGCCGATTCGGACACCGCTGGTAACAGAGGGCTTCTGGGGGTCGTTGGGGATAGCGTTCTTGTTGACGGTAATATAGTTCTCATCCAGGCGTCTCTGGAGCTCTGCACCGGTAATATTCAAGGGGCGCAGGTCTGCAAGGAGCAGGTGGTTATCCGTACCGCCGGATACCAGATCAAAGCCACGGGACAGGAGTCCCTGAGCCAGTGCCTGAGCATTCTTAACGATCTGCTGTGCATATTCCTTAAAGGAGGGATCCATAGCCTCCTTGAAGCACAGTGCCTTGGCAGCGATGATGTGCATAAGGGGGCCGCCCTGGGTGCCGGGGAATACACCGGAATTCAGCTTCTTACCCAGCTCAGCCTTGCCCAGAATCAAGCCTCCACGGGGACCGCGGAGGGTCTTGTGGGTAGTGGTGGTAACGATATCCGCATAGGGAATGGGGCTGTCATGGACACCGCCTGCGACCAGACCCGCAATATGCGCCATATCTACCATGAAATAAGCACCGCAATTCCGTGCGATCTCTGCAAACTTGGCAAAATCAATGGCACGGGGATAGGCGGAGGCACCGGCTACAATAAGCTTGGGCTTGACCTGCTCTGCCTTCTGTGCCAGGTCCTCATAGTCGATCCTGCCGGTTTGGGGATCCACACCGTAGGAAGTGAAATTGTAGATCTTGCCGCTGGCATTGGCAGGAGATCCGTGGGTCAGGTGCCCTCCGTTTGCAAGATCCATGCCCAGAACCGTATCACCGGGTTGGAGCAATGCCTGGTACACTGCCAGATTGGCCTGTGCACCGCTGTGGGGCTGGACATTGGCGAATTCTGCGCCGAAAAGCTTCTTGGCTCTCTCGATGGCAATGGTCTCGATCTCATCTACGATCTCACAGCCGCCGTAGTAACGGGCACCGGGGAGACCCTCGGCATATTTATTGGTCAGGATCGTGCCCATGCAGGCGATCACAGCAGGGGATGCAATATTCTCCGATGCGATCAGCTCCAGATTCCGTCTCTGGCGGCGGAGCTCCTGTCCCATAAGGGCAGCGATCTCAGAATCGTACTGTTGTACATATTCGATGGCAGGGTTTAATTCACGCAGGTTCATGGTGGTCTCTCCTTTAAGTGCTCATGCTATAATCATATCTGCCGGGTCCGTAGCCGGAGCAACTCGACCGGCAGACAATATTATAGCACTATACGAGCAAAATGCAACCCCTTTGCAAGGAAAATTTTGTCTGTGCAATGCGTTAAAGTCTTGCCTTTTCCCAAAAACTGTGGTATGATGAAAAAAAGAAAAAAGAAAGGAGTCGAACATATGCAGTTTCTGAGAAGTCTGTGGCCCACCCCCTTCAGAGTCAAGAAGGGTGATGTGATCTCCTTGGTCATTCAGCTCGTGATCTTCCTGGTAGTTTGCGCTGTTGTGGGCTGGCTGATCCACATTCTTGCAGGTATCCCCATTCTGGGCATCATCTTCAAGATCCTGGGTGGCTTAATGGAAGCCTATGGTGTGATCGGTATCGTCCTGTGTGTCCTAAAATTCATCGGCATTGTATAATTTCTTGCATCCCATGCTATACCAAACGCCTCGGCAATCTCAAGCCGAGGCGTTTCCTTATGGAAGCAAATTCCCATTTAGGCTATCACTTTTAGTAAGCATAGCCCAAGATATAGCATTACCAACAAAAAATATCTGCGCCCACTGTAGGGGCGAAGCCATGTCTTCGCCCGGCCAAGACAGGAACTGTCATGACATAAAAGCCATTCGTATTCAGTATCATGCGATAAATAACGAACTTTTTTGTAACACCGTTTTACGGTGTTATACTTATTTCTAATAAAACGGATTGACCGTTTTATTATGCCGCTAATAAGCGGCATGGCGGCCTTGCCGCCAAGAAATGCTGTGTAATACTGTTTCTTCCGCCTAAGGCGGCGCAGGATATTTATCCTGCGATAAAATGGTTTTCTAACCATTTTATCAAGAAACAGTATTATCGGGCGAAGACACAGCGAAGCTACTGAAAAAGTCTGGAAAATATTACCACTTTTCTTGATTTTTTGTCCAAAATGTGATATAATATGACACATAGAACAGTGAAGAGGTGTATGTATCATGATGCGTAGGGACAATCAAATCAAGATTAGCGAATATTCCAGATTATACGATATTCTCATTCCCCAAAATCATTTATTCAGACAGATCAATGACCTTGTTGACTTTACCTTCGTATATGATTGGATTTCTAAAATGTACAGTTGGGGTGTAGGACGCAATTCAGAGGATCCTGTACGCCTGCTGAAGTACTTAATGCTGAAGCCGATGTATAAATTGTCCGACGAAGACCTCGTAGAGCGTAGCCGTTATGATATGTCTTTCAAATATTTTCTCGGCTATTCCCCAGAGGATGATGTTATCTGTTCCAGCACGCTTACAAAGTTTAGAAAGCTTCGTTTGGTCGACGAAGAAAGTTTGAACGCTTTGCTCTCCAAGAGCGTTGAGCTTGCAATCAATGCCGGCGTAATCAAGAGCAAGGAGATCATTGTTGACTCTACCCATACCCAAGCTCGTTTCCATCACTTGAATCCTGTAGAAGCACTGCGTACCGCTGCAAGAAATCTGAGGAAAGCAGTCTATGAAACAGATGCATCCATGAAAGAGAAAATGCCCGCAAAACCTACCGGTTTCCATTTGGAAAAGGAGATTGCGTATTGCAAGGAACTCTTAGCCATTATTGAATCCGAAGAAAGATTAAAGGTTCAGGGCGGGATCAAGGAAAAGTACAATTATTTAAATGAAATGGTCTCAGACAATCTAGACGATATGTCTTGCTCTAAGGATGAGGATGCACGAATTGGACACAAAACAGCCGAAACATCTTTCTATGGCTATAAGCACCATATTGCAATGACTGAAGAAGGAATTGTTACTGCTGTCAAAGTAACCTCTGGTGACAAAGTCGACGGCCCGGAGCTTATTGGTCTAATTGAACAAACGAGACAAAATGGTGTAGAAGTAGAGCAGGTTATCGGTGACACAGCATACTCCCTGAAAGACAATTTAGACTATGCAGAGAATAATGACATTCAATTAATATCCAAACTGCATCCCTTAGTAAGTCGTGGCAACAGAAAAAGCGAAGACCAATTCCAATACAATAAAGATGCAAAAATGTTTGTATGTCCAGAAGGACACATGGCAATTAGAAAAAATCGTAGACATAACAAGCAGGAACACAGAAAAGAAAATCCCCGAATGGTTTACTACTTTGACATTGAAAAATGCAAGAACTGTCCTCGACGAGATGGATGCTACAAAGAGGGAGCAAAGAACAAGAGCTATTCTGTGAGCATTACATCCGAGATCCAAAGCAAACAAAAAGAATTTCAAGAAAGTGATGCATTCAAAACATATTATAGAAAACGATATAAAATCGAGCAAAAGAATGCAGATCTAAAAAACAATCACGGACTAGACAAGGCGGAGTCCAGTGGAATTCATGCCATGAAAATCCAAGGGATAACTACGCTCTTTTTTGAAAACATCCATCAAATCATAAAGCTAAAGGGTAAAAAATAAGGGAAATACCTCCCTTATTTTTAACCTTAATATCTAAAATTCGTAAATTTAGTCTTTTTCCGGAAACAAATTTGCAGAGACGAAACGATAGAACAATATGATCCACAAAAATCGCAATTTTTTCAGTGGCTTCGACA
>JAZRGR010000092.1:0-4510 GCA_045644345.1 Faecousia sp.
CCGGGGCACCTTCTCCTCAAGGAGAAGGCTTTGGTCTGTGCAAATCTCAAACAGCTCCATAAATCGGAATTTATGGAGCTGTTTATCGTATAACACCGTAGGGGAGACCTGTGGTCGCCCGGTCATGGTCGTTAAACGACAATGACGAAATTACGGGATTATCACGAGTTTTCCGACAAAATCGAAATATTTTGCGGGCGACCACAGGTCGCCCCTACGAACAAATTCGGAAATCTACAGAGCGATAAAGCGGAATTTAGGTTATATACTTTAGTAAGCAAGTGTGCAGATATTGTGTTATGTCGAAATATCGCATATGCCTTGTCGGGTCGCAGATATTTTTTGTTGGTAATGCTATATCTTGGGCTATGCTTACTAAAAGTGATAACCTAAAAACGGCTTTATCAGCCGTTTTTAGGTTTGCAGACTTTATACTCGCGGATCAAAGCCTACGCCAATCCCCGGGTGGCCCGTTTCCCACACTGCATCAAGGATCAAGATAGGGTTTCAGACGTTCTCTGTATTCATCCGACTTCTCTTGGGTCATGCACACAACGCAGCCCTCGTAATCCCCTCGGAGGAAGAAGATGCACTCGTTGTCAAAGGATACGAAGCCCATATTGGCATAGCTCTCTGTAACCCTGTCTATGAGACGGTCAAAGTCAATGCCCGATGCCTCTCTATAGCAGATCATACGGTTCCTGCGGATCAATCCCTGTCCGAAAAAGGACGGATTCTGTGCAGGCATATCTCTCACAACCTTATGGCGGTAGCGGCACATACAGTCTATGAGGAACCGATCACTTTCCAGCCGTTCTTTGATCTGTTCCTCTACGAATACCTCCATCCCGTCTGCGCAATCCTTCCCCATTGCCTCTCCATCCTCACAGATGTCGTAAACATAGTAGTCAAAGAAGAACGCATCCGCTCCATTGGGGAAGAGCGTATGATAGATCTCCGTGGCCCCTTCTCTCTCATTCCGTTCGATCTCGTCAAAGGTGTCCCCACGCCCGATCAGCAAACGCAGTGCATAAGGATTGCCCTGATCCAAGGCCTGCCAATAGGGGAACTCCTTGCTTAAAAGCTTTTCTTCTGCAATGCTGCCCATCATTCAGCTCATCTCCTTGTGCAGTATTCACTGTTTGTACTCTACCAATTCAACGGTGTAGCCTGCGGCACGGAGTCCGTCTACAAGGCCATCCTTTTCCAGCAAGTGCGCAAGACCTACTGCATAGAACACGGTCTTGCCGCTTGTCAGGTATTCCTTTGCTACTTCGATCATGTTGATATTCCGCTCTGTGGACATGGCATTTTCGTACTCTTCATAGAGGGCCTTTTCTTCCTCGGTCATTTCAGAGGTGTCTTCCTCCTCATCCTCGGATTCCTCGTCATTGATGTACTTGCGCAGTGCTTCTTCATCCCCTGCACACCACAGCTCGAACAGCTCCAGGATCTCCCTGTTATATTCACTACGGCTATAACTCAGAGCCTCTGCCAACAGACGCTCCTGGAGCGCATCGGAGAAGTTACTGAACATAGCAGTCTGATCCTCGGCACTCTCTACATCCAGGATCTCCTTTTCGGCATCTTCTGCCAGATCCAGGAAACGCTGATCCACACCCTTCTCGGAGAACAGCCGTCTACCGCCATCCTTCAGTGCACCGGTAATAGAACTCTCCCAGACAAAGGGCTTTGCCATATCCATATTGGGGTTGTACTGACCGAGACACTTGAGCATTTTCAGAGCTGCCTCATAGAGCTCCTCGTCCAGATGCTCCTTGGTCTCGCTGTCATCATCGTAGAAGTACAGACTCATGATCTTGTCAGCGTAGTCCTCGTCCTCCTCCATCCTCTCATCGTCGGCATTCAAATTAAACTCCACAGCAAGGGCATCGGATGCTTCAAATGCGTCATAGATTTCTTGAGGCAGGTAAGCTGTACGCTCATCACCTACATGGATGGTACCCAGGAGCCACATCTCACTGCCATCCTCCCCGGTTACATGATAGAACAGGGGGGTTGCAGGGGTCTCAGGACGTGCTTCCTTGAGATAGGTATCGGTGATCTCATGATAAGCCATAGGATCGGAGCCCATGAGTCGGGAATAGTATTTCTGAGAGTGCTCATACTCCTCTCCCTCGATCGTGTATGCACCTACATACTCAAAACCATAAGAGACAGGAAGCCAGGTATCCGGATCGACACCCATATAACACTCGAAGCTCTTGTCCTCATAGCCGCTTGCGATCTCTCCCACAGGGTCTTCGTCACCGAATAACACGGCATTGGTCCGGGACTTGAAATATGCCAGGCAGCTCTCATCATCCGAGGTAAACTCAAAGTAGAGCAGCTCACCCATAGCCCCTGCTTCACACCCGGTGATCCAGGCAGGCTCTACCAGATTGTCATTGTAGACACCCTGCACATATTCCTCAATATACTCGTCCGTCTCCTTAACGGCCTGTGATTTGCCGTTGTTCTCCACGGTGAGCACGCCGTTCTTGTAGGTACTCACGACCTCTAACTCTTGATCACCGTTAGGACTCATATAGTTGAGGCTGAGATCCTCCTTCATATAGGGCTTCTCTCCATAGTGAGACAAATTGATCTGGCTGGAACTCATCATCACTCCCGCGGCTTGGTTAATGACGAGCTGGATGATGTGAGCACTGCTACTCTCAGCAGCGTTCAGATTTGCCATAGCACGGTCCATGATCATGGGGACCCGACAATCAGACAGGAGAACATAGCTCTCAGCATCCTCGGGTGCCTCGGCACTGAGTTCTGCCGCCTTACCGCATACCGGTGTGGTGGTGACTTCTACGGTAATATCTGCCGCCCCCTGGCTGTAGGTAGCGGTGTAGGTCATGGACGCAATCCCCTTATCTCCCAGGACAGCCTGTGCCGTAGCCTCAGTAAGGACTGCATACTCAGGAGCCAGCCATTCCTCCATAGCGGTTGCATCGGAGAACTTGAGGATCTTGCCATCCTCTCCCTCCTCGACCTCGCCGATCTCAAAATTATCGGCATTGAACAAACATACGGGATACTGCCGCTCCAGGAAGTCCTCCTGCTCAGTCTCATCCCGATACAAATAACCATCATAGGTCGCATACGTAGTCCCACCTACAAAGAGCTCGGTATAAGGGATCTCATCCCCGTCATTATAGGATACGGTTGTATCGATCTTAGCAAGGAGATCCTTCTGCAATCCCTCAAAGACAGCAGTACCTTTCATCACATGGAGGAAGGTATCCTTCCACACCTTGTGCTCCTCTTTGGTCTCGAAGGTCATAGACACATTGTCAGCCGTCTTAATGAGCTCTGCCGCCTGTGCAAACAGCTCGTGAGCCGTAGGCTCGGGAGGCTGGGTAGTAGGAACAGTTGTAGGCTCCGTGGTAGGAACGGTGCTCTCGGTTGTTTCTTCCCCACTGTTGGTACAGGCAGTCATTCCCATAAGAAGAGCAAGCACCAACACAAGGGCGATCCATCTGTTTCTCATGATCGAAATCCTTCCTTTCATTCTTTCCTTTTAAAACCTATCTATATTATAGTACGCAATTCGACCTTTGTCAACTCACAATCCCCAACGCCGTCAAATTCCGATTTATCGAGCTGTTTATCGTATAACACCGTAGGGGCGACCTGTGGTCGCCCGGTCATTGTCGTTAAACGACAATGACAAAATTGCGGGATTATCACGAGATTTCCGACAAAATCGAAACATTTTGCGGGCGACCACAGGTCCCCCCTACGAACAAATTCGGAAATCAACAGAACGATAAACAGGAATTTGCCGCTTTTTGTCTCACAGTGAGTCGTTAGCTCTTCTATGTAAATTTTTTCACAAATTGGTTGACAAACATAATCCAGTGTGCTATAATTGGCTTACAAACATAATCCAACTTAGGAGGAGCTATCTTATGACGATCACTGTTTCCCCTGCGGAATGGCAGGTCATGGAGGTTCTATGGCAGGAGCCTCACACCCTTATGGAGCTGGTAAGGATCCTTGCCGATACCGAGGGCTGGGCCAAGAGCACTGTTACCACTTTGGTGCGACGCTTGGAGCAGAAGGGTGTCATCGGCTACGAGGCAGAGGGCCGCACCAAGACCTTCCGCCCCATCGTCACCCGTGAAGAAGTCGTCGCCCAACAATCGGAATCCCTGTTAAAGCGTGCCTACAACGGCAGTTTGGGCCTCTTCCTCAGCACCATGGTCCGACAGAATGATCTGACTCGGGAGGATATCGACGAGCTCTATGCCATCCTCCACAAGGCAGAAGAGGACCTGCAGTAACAGAGCTTCATAATAGGAGGTGCAATTTCCATGACAGGACTCCTGCTCAGTTCCGCTGTTTTGATCCTTTTGATCATTGGCCTTCGCTATGTCTTAGGCCACAGGATCAGTCTCCGCATCCGCTATGCACTATGGCTCTTAGTCGCCCTTCGTCTCCTGATCCCTATTGGAATCGGATTGTCTCGCCTTAGACACCGACCTATCTAACACAT
>JAZRGR010000093.1:0-7071 GCA_045644345.1 Faecousia sp.
GTTCCAAATTGAGGTTTGAAAAACGCAGGAATACTTTGTGTATTTCAAGTTTTTCAAACCGAAAAGTTGGGACAAAAGATTCGCTGAGTGCCGACGGCTATTTATTCAGAGTTTCCTTATTACTGCTTTTTGGATGGAAATGCTTCCTTTCTATCAGAAAATGTCATACAAGATGCCCGAACACGGAGCCACTGTGGTACCATTGTGCAAGAGGCTAATGTGGAGATCCGACAGTTGCTTCCGTGAATTCCTCAGCCAAATGATTCGAAGGCTGCTATTACGGGGAGCATATCCTCCTCAAAGTTCTCCCGTCCGTACAGATCCAGGAAAAGATCGGTGTAGGCATTCGTTTTCAAGTTAAACTGCAGGGACCAAATTGCCCAGTATAGATCTGTGTGCTTATCTCCCAGGCCCGCCATATTGCAATCAATGAAGGCAGAAAATACATCGTCTTTTTGAATCACATTGGGCAAGCAGGGATCTCCGTGTATTAAGGTGCTTGGGGTCAATCGGTGCTTGTTGGCTTGCATGATAGCCCAGGCTTCTTCCTTTGAGGCAATTCTATAGGGATCCATGAGAACGGACTCGTCATAGGAGCCTTCCGACGGACTTCCGTTTGCGGAATCCATATATCCCCGGTAGTTTACAGATAGGGGGAATCCCTCTGTAGGCATGGCGTGAAGCCGCTTTAATGCCGAGGACAGCAGTGCACACAGCTTTTGGGGATCTTCGAGGTAGTGGGTCAGATCTTCACCGTCTGCACTGCGGGTGACCAAATAATCTTTGTCGGAGGAAATGTAAGCGATCACCTCAACACCGAGACCCATTGCGGTGAACCTGCTTGCGAGACTCGCCTCCCTTGATAAAACGGTCAAGGGGGCAGTTTTGATATAATACCCGGTGTCCAGATAATAAACGGAGGCAAGGGGACTACAGCTACTGTCGTATACGGTTGCACCTTGGAATAAATGTCGGATCCCTTCCGGGAAAGCGGTGGGGTCAATTTCGATTTCTGTCCTCTTCATATTTTCCTATTGCAGCTTCTCGGTGATTTGGTTCACAATGGTATCCAAGCTCGTCTCGCCGGAAACCACGTGGATATCATGGGGCTCTGTATCGAAACAGCCGTGCTTCTTTTCCAGCATGGTGGCAACAGGAGTCGGGAGATTGCCTTGCATTCGTTGAGCAAAACGGGACTTGATCAGCTCTAAATCCGCTGTTACCAGAATTCTCAATGCACCTTCCGGCAATAGGGGAAGATGCTCTTTTTCTGTAATGACATAGATAATGTTCTCATCGCTGACTGCGGCGATGAGCTTTTTTTGGAACATGGCCTTAGCAATGTTCTCGTTCTTGGCAAGTCGCAGATAGTCCTTGCCGGTAAATACTTCGCAGGGAATGCTTGCTGCGATCTTCTCCGCAAGAGTAGACTTGCCGGTACAGCTTTCGCCAAAAATTCCAATGACCATAATTTTTACCTCTCGTCTGTTACAAAATGTTTGACTGTATTTACGGGATTTTGCAATTCCGATCTGAAAAATGTGGGATACATTTTGATGTCCTCGTCAAGAGAAACCCACTTCAAATACTCTTTGCTTTGATCTTCCGTGAAGCTCTCACTGACGGGTGTAAAGTCCCGGGGGACTTTCATATAAAAGAAGAATGAAATCTCATAGATCAGCTTGCCGAGATTTGTAGGTGCATCTCCATAGAAATAGTTTTCGTGTACGAAACCAAGACGGTCTATTTCCATTTTCACCCCGGTTTCTTCCAATATCTCACGGACGACGGCTTCTTCTGCGGTTTCTCCGAATTTGATCCTGCCCCCTACGGAATAGAGGTAGTCGGACCTTTCGTTCCCCACCATCAAAAGCTTTCCGTCTCGCATAATGATCCCACCGACGCGGATGTTCAGAATACCCCCATCGCAGGGCACACACATATCTTGCTTCATTCTTTGTTTCTCCTTTCCGGCCTATGCTGTTTCTTTTAAAATGTAAGGTCTCAATTTGGTTTGATGCGTGTTTGCTTCGCCTGATGATTCTGCGGTGTCCTCCCCCCATAAAAAGTGCATCCCCCAAACTTGCGCTGCTTCAAAATTGGGCTTGATTTTTGCCCGATATGGGATAAAATGAAACTATACAGGCTCCTTGTGCGGATATCGGCATATTCGGAGCACTGGGAATTTTTTGGGGGGTATCGGAAATGAGTACGGAATACACCATTCGACGATTTCAAGAGAGTGATGCCCGGGAAGTATCTGCCCTGATCATTCAAACTCTGAGAACGTCAAACAGTAAGGACTATTCTCAGGAATATATCGAAAAAGATGTGAAAGCATTTAGCCCGCAGGGGGTGATTGTGCGAGCCGGATGGACACATTTTTATGTCGTCTGCTATGGGGCTGTGATTGTTGGGTGCGGTGCGATCGGTCCCTATTGGGACAAGGAGGACGAAAGCAGTTTGTTCAACATCTTTGTATTGCCGGAGCATCAGGGCAAGGGGATCGGCCGTAAAATCATCGAAACCTTAGAACAAGACGAGTACTTTTTGCGGGCGAAGCGCATTGAAATTCCGGCCTCTGTTACGGCCTGTGACTTTTATAGGAAACTGGGATATACCTATAAGAACGGTATTGATGTGATTGATGATGAACAGCTGTTCCGTTTGGAAAAATACAGACAAGTATAAACAGAGGAGTTTGGATATGGAAGTTAGAAAATTTCGGTTGCAGTGGGACTTACAAAAACTTGAAGCATATTTAAGGGATCGATATCTTGTAAATAGGAATATGACTTCATGGCTGCCGCAGAGACTCCACGACCTGATTTATAGAATGGGAGCCCAAGAGACAGACGGCGGAAGAGAAAAATCCGCAGATTATATCTTCCTGTGGGAAGAAAACGAGGAGATTGTTGCCTGTATTCTTCCCGATGGTGAAAATGTATACATCAGTATAAAGACAGGCTTTGAGCATCTTTATCCTTCTATTCTTGCCTATAGCGAGGAAAACTGTCTCCCTCTGTTCCATAAAGCAGACGATGGCTCCGTAAAGTTTTGGGTTGTTGCCAATGATAGCCTTACCTATATGCAAGAAATTCTTCTGAAATCGGGCTATACCAGGTATGCAGAAGAGGATTATGATAACTACGTATATCCCTTGGAAACCTGTGTTTCCGTGGACCTGCAGGAAGGCTTCAGACTTCTTTACGGTGAGGAATACGATAACGAAGAAAACAAATGGAGTGCTTGTAGTTTGGGCTTTCATCCGGATTTAGAGGCTCCGGGCTATAGAACCGGCATGAACGCCTATAACGCCCGGAAGAATTCGCCCATGTATGGAGACAGCTTTGAATGCATCGTAGTAGATGAAAAGGCGGAAGAGGGAAATGATGTTTGCTCCTACTGCTTTGTATATGTTGATGTAGCATCGAAAACAGCCTATATCGAGCCTGTCAGCACCAGAGAGAAATATCGGCACAAGGGGATTGGCACTGCAATGATGCATGGTGTCATGCTCCGATGCAAAGAAAAAGGGATCGAAAAATGCTATGTCAATTCCTTTGGCTGGAGAAGAGAGTTCTACAATGCTGCCGGGTTCATGACGGAGGACAGCATTGGTTTTTGGCATAAGACGATGACCTGTAACCGCTGAGAAGATCCCGATACCGTGCTTCGGTGAGGGGCAGACACTTGCAGACCGACGGTATACCTGTATGGTTCGGTTGCATCGAGCGATTTTACGTTAGAGACCGGAGTGTGAATTAGAAGGTCTTGCATCCACTACAGCAAAAAGTCTTTAGGGAGGTAAACATTATGGAAGTGGTTCCTTTCCGGGAAAGTAATATAGATACTGTGTTCGAGATAAAGGGCGCAGCCTATAAGCCCTTATACGACAAGTATCAAGACCGCGATACGAGTCCCTATTCGGAAAGTAAGGAAACCGTTTTACAGAAATATACGAAACAAGGTACGAAGGGGTATCTTTTTATAAAAAACCGTGTGCCCGTAGGCACAGTCAGAATCAAGCTATCCCCCGACGGCAAAATCGCCTGGGTGTCCGGCTTGGCTGTGCTTCCCCAATATCAGGGACAGGGCATTGCACAACAAGCCCTGCTAACTATCGAAGAAATCCACAAAGAAGTTGAGAAATGGTGTCTTATTACGGTTCTCCAAGAGCCGAAGAATTGCCATTTGTATGAGAAACTCGGATATCACCGAACCGGTAAGACGGAAATCGTAAATGATAAAATGACATTCGTCTATTATGAAAAGGATAAAGCGTAACGAATATCATATGGCAATCGGAATGATTATATGGGATATTAAAAGCAGCCGTTATCAATGTCTGCTTTTTAAAGGAACTTAGCATGAGAAGTCAGGAGATAGCGATAACGGTTGATAATGATCCTCGATAAGGATATAGTTTGCGTTGTGCTTTCGGGCAAGGCGGAGGAATTCTGCATTGTCGGCGATGGTGCTTTCCACAGTGCACCATGTATCATCTAAGCGGCGCTCTATCACATTGGCATATTTCTTGATATCTTCAAAGTGATTCTTGATATACGCTTCGCTCATGATCAGACAGTAATATTTGATATGACAGAGATATTCTGTTTCGAAATCCTTTTCCCAATCAAAGGGGATGTAGCATCCCTCTACGATGAGATTCTGTCGGTTTTCAATAGCGGTTTTGATCATTTCTCTCACAATGGGCCATAGATATGCAGTTAAATCCCTATCATCACTCATGGGGGTGAGCTCTGTATTTCCACTGCGGATCAAGCCCATTTTCAGATGGTCGATTGACAAATAGGGATACTTGTACTGTTCCAGCAATTTCTGTGCAAGGGCAGTTTTGCCTGTATGGGATGCGCCGGTTATCATAAGGATCATTTACTTCTGTCTCCTCTGTAAATTTTAGGTTTTTATTCCGTTAATTTCATTTTTTAGGAGAGAATTCGGACCGCACAAAGTCGGTGGCGGCTTGCAAGGTGGAATCGGGGACACTGCGCAAGTAATGCTGTTCGTGGGAGACGGCTTCTGCATGGGGGACACAGTAGGCCCCGGCATCGGTGCCTAAGCCGATAAGCCCACCATTTTCCGCGACAAAGGCAATATTTTCCTGCTGTTTGCGGAGCAGTGGGCGTAACACATCATCGGGAAAGCAACCGCAGCCTATGAGATTGCCGATGGTGGAGAGGGTGGGCACCCAGAGAGTACGGGTTTTCGCAATACGAAGGAGTGTCTCTTGGCTGAAAAATGCACCGTGTTCAATGGACTCGCCCTTTGCATCCATAGCGGCATTTGCCGCCCGATCTCCGTTGGTGTGGAGCATTACAGCAAAGCCTTCTCCGTGGGCAAGCTCCACAAGCCGGCAGATTTCATCCGGAGACAGCCCCTCCTCTGTGAGGGTATTTGCTCTGGAAAAATCGATGAGACCGGAGATCATCAGCTTGACGAAATCCGCCTTTTTCTCGTGGAGGACATCCAGTAACCGACGGTAGTCGTCAAGGGTGTCGAAGCCCTTGCCGATAAAGCTGCCGTAATGCCCCCTCTTGTAGATGGGGAAAGCGGGACTGCGGTAGTCGATGCCGTATTCCTTAGCCAGCTCCCGTGCCCGCAGGCTCACATCCCATGCATCACCGCCATCCCGCAGGAAGGTAATGCCCTGTGCCCGATATTTCTCCAGCCGTGAGCGAATGAGCTTGCCGCAAGGGTGCTCCCTATGAGCGTCAATGGCCTTGCGGAAATCCACCCCGTCCAGAATCATGTGTATATGTAAATCGTGCCCAATCATAACTGCCTCCAATGATGCAATTCTCAGCTTATTCCACGGGATAACTGCCTTGACTCTCTTTGTGCTGTGTATCCATTATAACCGATTTCTGCTATGAAGCCAAGAGCTTCATACCTATTTCCATGACAATTCTGAACAGATCAGTTTCTTCCCCTTGTGGAAAGGGAGAGAATATAAAATGAGGTTACTTTGTGAAAAGAAAGAGTATTATCGAAACCATTGAAGCAACGGATCGTGACGGGCGAACTTTATTGATAAATGCGGCTTTTTCTGCGTATCCTTGGATTCCGGATGGTCCGGCAGGTTCAGAATATCCATGATTTCGGCGAAACCATAGGGACCGCCACTGTCTTCCATGGGAGCGTCGCCTTCTGCCTCTGTGCAGTGAGGATGAATGTGATCGAAAAGATCAACAAAGCCCTTCACCTTGATATGGTGCGTCCAACCGTTCCCAAAATCATATTCATAATCTGCCTCCTTTCTGTATACAGTAAGGGAATCGCACACAGTATCCTATAATAGTATGATACAGAAAACATGCAAATATTGTCAAGAAGTTCTACAGGCCGCAGCCCGGGACTTAAACTGTTCGACATATTGGAATTGGCAACAACAGAAACTCTCAAATATTTAGAAGAGCTGAAAGCTTCTTTGATGGATAAATACTTCAATTTTGCGAAGCGAAACATTAATCCTGTTTATCATTTGTAATTAATGAATGAATATATTTGCTTCTGCTCCCATCCCAAAAACAAAATATGCATTTGCCGTCTTTGAACTTATGATTACAATTCTGATATCCGTATAAAATATGTGAGCATTCAGGACACAGTGCCGTCATTTGGGACGTTGACTCTAGATACTCACTTCCACATTCATCACATATTACTACTATTTCTTTTTCCTTATTCATAAAGTCCTCCGTGAGTTAACTGTTCGACATATTCCGATTTGTCGAGCTGTTTATCGTATAACACCGTAGGGGCGACCTGTGGTCGCCCGGTCATTGTCGTTAAACGACAATGCCCAAATTACGGTATTATCACGAGCTTTCCGACAAAATCGAAACATTTTGCGGGCGACCACAGGTCCCCCCTACGAACAAATTCGGAAATCGAACTGCTCCACAAATTGGAATTTGACGGTATTACAACAGCTTTATCTCATTGGCAATCATAGCCACGTTTTTGGCGTTGGTATCAATTTTAATGGTATTGAGTGCTTGATACATCGGTATTCTTGCTATGCTTCGCTCAATTATATCTTCAGAA
>JAZRGR010000094.1:0-7783 GCA_045644345.1 Faecousia sp.
GTTTATAACGGCAATGTTCCCGTCTCTGCAACTCTGCGCTACAGCCCCGACACCTACGGCAACGGACGGACCGGCAATCTGCTGACTCTGTGCCAGGCCCTCTTTGCCTACGCAGACAGTGCAAAGGCTTACTTCAACATGGGTTGATCCGATCGGTCACCATTCTGATCCCATTTTCTCATAGAAATATTTCATTTCTATGAGAAAATGCAACGCAAAAACGTTGCATTTATACCATTTGTGAAATATTTGCAGGAGCTTTGCAATCCTTTCCCGAGGAGCTACCTGTACCGAGGCTAAAAAGCAGCTCTCCGAAAGTGTTTGCTCTGCACTGCTGATATGAATTTTAAAAGGAGGCGTTTTAATGAAATCCAAAATGCGCATTCTGGCACTGCTGCTGATCGTAAGCTTGCTCCTGTCCAGCTTCACAGCCGCTGTGTCCGCTGCAGAGATCGTAACGATCTCTCAGCTAAGCTCCTCCGCTTCTTCGGTTGAAGAGCAGATCAAGAAGGCTGTCCAGGCCGGTACCAAGGACGAAAACGGTGTATATTACAACGTCGTCGCCCCCACCCTGACCGTGGACCAGCTCACCATGTCCGTTGAGGACTATGTCTATGTTGCGGCACAGGCAATCCTTGCTATCGAAGCAGGGAAGGCTGCAAGCACTTCCTTCACCGTTAAGGACATGGCTCTCAACACTGCTTCCGCCGTGGGAGCAAAAGCAACTTCCATGACCAAGAACATGCTCCTGGATCTGGCAAACCGTATCTCCGTATACGGCGAGACCACCGGGAAGATGCGCAATAGCTTCAGCCGCCCCGAGGATGGCAACACAGCTTACGACGGCAGAGTGTGTCTGTACTCCATTGCTCAGGCATTTGCCGCTGCGCTGAAGAACTACAACACCGCAGGTGAGCTCCCCGCTTCCGTCACCTTCCTCCCTGCAGACTATGGTGTGAGAATCAATCCCCAGGGCCCCATCGAGGATCCCGAGATCATCTCCGACTGGTATGTAAACATCATCAAGTGCTCTCAGATCGTTAAGAATACGGTAGAGGGTCAGAAGAAGCTGCCGGACTCTCTGAATTTCGGCGGTGCTACCATTTCTATGGCGCAGTATCTGTACATGGCACTCCAGGCTGTCATCAACATCAAGAACGGCATTACCACCGGTGCTTTGAAGGTTGCAGCTATGGGCGAGGCACCCGGCCCCTCTGATTCCATCGCTTCCGGTCAGATCCAGACCTCCGAGTTTATCGATATGGCAAACCGCACGGTCAGCTTTATGGAGACCAACGGTCATGCTCCCAACTATATTTCCACCTCTCTGGGTCAGATGCACTATTATACCGGCGTATACTTCTTCGCCCGTATCCTCAACTACTTCGGTGCATACGGTCAGTTACCCTCTCAGGCTAAGGCAGAGGCATGGGCAATCACCAACGGCACCTATGTAGAGGGCAGTGCATCCTTCGGCAATGACTATTCCGGTTATGCCAACTATCTCGTCCCCACTGCAAACTGCCAGTCTACCAATGCAACCATCATTTCCGTTGCAAAGACCGGTATGAACTATGGCTCCACTCCCACCAGCACCTACGGAGCCATGTATAACCTGATGAACTACCTCAATGATAACATTGGCTATGGCTATTACTACGACACCTACTACGGTGCTGTAGGCACCTGGAACAACCGCGAGGGTAACTGCTGTGACAGTGCTCACCTGATGAATGCCTGTGCTCGTTCCCTGGGTGTTCCCGGCAGATATGTCCATGCATATTGCCGTTTCACCAGCGGTCTGGAGACAGGCCATGTATGGTCCGAGGTTCTGTGCGGAAACGAATGGTATACTGCCGACCTGGTCAGTGACTACAACTACCTGGGTTATAAGACCAGCACAACCCTGTCTCTGTACAACAGATACATTGAGCTTCCGTTCTAACGCAATGTCAATGACGAATCATGAAAGGAGATCATTATGAAAGCAATGAAACTGCTTCGTAGCCTCTGCTTGACCCTGCTGATCCTGGGGCTCCTGTGCTCCTGTGCCGCCATTGGCTTTGCTGCCCCGGCGGAAAAAGCAGCTACCTGCGGAGATACCCATTTAGATCTGGAAACCTGGCATGAAGAAGACGGCACCCATTATGCCTTCTGCTATGCCTGCAGAACCGAGATCCCCAACCAGGAATGTGTGATCGAGGTCACCGGGGGTCAGGCCCCCAACTGCACCACCGGCGGCACTCGTATCGAGAGCTGTGTCGGCGGTATTAACCCGGTTAGCAAGAAGATTGATAAGGACGCCCACTCCCTGACAGGTGGCTGTTCCTATAACGAAACCATCAAGATGCCTGCGACCCATGATTATTATGTAAATAATGGGGACGGCACCCATACGATTTCCTGCACCTGCGGTGCTAACGGTACCGAGAAGCACACCTACGGCAACGGCAAGTGTGTCCTCTGCGGCGCGGTCCATCCCGGTACGCTCCTGGACTTCCGTCCCGGCAGCCCCGAGCTCTCTTATGCATGGCTGGCAAACGAAGCAACGATCAACATCGATACCTCCGGCCTTGGCTATATGAAGGGCGATATCAACGGTGTGGATCCCTATCTGACCATGAATCAGGAGAATATCATCCAGCGAGTACAGCACCCCATTGCAAACGATGATGTGGTACAGCTCCGTGTGAAGCTCCAGCTCAACGGTGTAGATACCGGCAATGCTCGCTACAGTGTCTATCTGGGCTTTGCCTCCGGCGCCGCTTATTGGGAGCCCGGCAATATGGTCGTTGCCACGACCAAGGAGTCGGTCATTGACGAGGACGGCTATGCCATTGTAACCATTCCTCTGAAGGAGCATGCAGGCAGAACCATTCAGTATGCCCGTGTAGACTTCATGGATTGGGGCAGTGCGGTTTGCACCGGTAATTATGTCCTGGACTATATCTACTTCGGTAACAAGAACAGAGTACCCGTGTCTATGAGCAGCTCTCCCAATACCCTTATGGACTTTAAGGAAGGAAGCCCCGAAGTCAATCGCTATATTTGGCACGCTTCTGCAATTGATCTGTCCATGAAGCCTGCAGGAAACGGTTTCATTGAGGGTACCATTCAGGGCAACGATCCCTATATTACCATGGATACCTCTGTCGGCAGCGCAAATATTGGACACAAGGTGCTTGCCGGACAGATCATGCAGCTTCGTGTAAAGCTGCAGCTCAACGAGCTCACTGCTCTGGGTAGTCGCTATGCCTTCTATATGGGCTTCGCTACCGGCGACGCTTATTACAATAATGGCATCGGCTATGTAACAACTACCGAATACACAGCTGACAAGGACGGCTATGTGATCGTTACTGCTCCTGTTCCCGCTGACAGAGTAGGACAGACCCTGCGTTCTATCCGCTTTGACTTCGCAGAGTGGAAGGAATCTACTGCATTGACAGGCAACTTCAGCATCGACTACTTCTACATCGGTGCTCCCTGCGAGGCTCCCGGCGCACAGCATACCTGGGACAAGGGCACAGTTACTGTCGCCGCTACCTGCCAGAAGCCCGGCACCATGACCTTCACTTGTACCTCCTGTAATGCTACCAAGAGCGAATCCCTCCCCACTACCGGACATACCGAGGTTGTTGACAAGGCTGTTGCCGCAACCTGCACCGCCGCCGGTAAGACCGAGGGCAAGCACTGCTCTGTCTGTAACACCGTCATCGTAGCCCAGCAGGTCGTTCCTGCAAAGGGTCATACCGAGGTGATCGACAAGGCTGTTGCTCCCACCTGCACTGCTGCCGGCAAGACCGAGGGCAAGCACTGTTCTGTCTGTAACACCGTCATCGTCGCCCAGCAGACCATTCCTGCAAAGGGTCATACCGAGGTTGTCGATAAGGCTGTTGCTCCCACCTGCACTGCTGCCGGCAAGACCCAGGGCAAGCACTGCTCTGTCTGTAACACCGTCATCATTGCCCAGCAGACCATTCCTGCAAAGGGACATTCCGAGGTCATCGACCAGGCTGTTGCTCCCACCTGCACCGCCGCCGGCAAGACCGAGGGTAAGCACTGCTCCATCTGCAACACTGTCATCGTAGCTCAGCAGACTGTTCCCGCAACGGGACACAGCTACAGCCGTACCTCTGTTGATAACAATCAGCACAAGGTACAGTGCAATAACTGCTCCTACAGCTATACCGAGAATCATACCTTCACAGACGGCAAGTGTGTCTGCGGCTACCGGCAGGTAACTGCTGATCCCGTCCTCATGGCAGATCTTAAGATCATGCATACCTTGAACCTGGCAAGCGACATCTCCATCAACTACGTTATCAGCAAGGCACAGCTCCAAGGCTTTGATATGGACAGTGTCTATATGGAATTCGGCTATTCCGTATACGAAGGCAATGACTATGTTTCCGGTGAGGTGATCCAGATAAATCCCGAGGATCGCGGAGATTATTACTACTTCGTCTACACCGGACTCAATGCAGTTATGATGAATGATTCCATCCAGGCTGTATTCCACGGCGTGAAGGACGGCATTCCTTATTACTCCAACTATGACTACTACAGTGTAGCTACCTATGCCTATGCCCGTCTGACCACCCCCGGTACCGATCCCGCTCTTAAGACACTGAGTGCTAACCTCCTGCGCTACGGCAGCATGGCTCAGAGCTACAAGGGCTATCGCACCGACTTCCTGGCAGATGCCAACATGACTGCTGAGGATAAGACATATCTGACGAACCTGAACACTGTGACCTTCGACAACGTGAACAAGACCACCGCTGTTCCTGCCAACGCTACTGTTACCTGGGCAGGCAAGTCTCTGATCATGGATTCCAAGATCACCATCCGCTATATCGTGGATCTGACCAACTACAAGGGCAAGATCTCTGATCTGCAGCTCCAGATCACCTATATTGACGGCTACGGCGTAACCAAGACCGCCACTGCCACGAATCCTGTTGTATACGATGCAACACGGAACTACTATGCCTTTGACTTCAGTGACCTCCTTGCAGCAGAGCTGCGTCAGACCGTAAATTGCGCCGTTTATGAAGGCAGCAAACGTGTCAGTGCAGTCCTGCAGTACTCCGCTTCTACCTACGGCAACGGCAAGACCGGTGCTCTGGCAGAGCTGTGCAAGTCTCTGATGGCATACAGCGATTCCGCTAGGGCCTACTTCGGATAACCCAATGGGGATCCCCAAGGGAGAGTCTTCTCCCTTGGGGATCCCTTGTCTATGGGGCAAATTACCCTCGTTTATTATGGAGAAGAAAGGCTCCTTATTTTTCCGTATAACCTGCTGAAAAAAATCCCCGTGGGAAGTCCAATGACTTCTCACGGGGAAATTTGATTATCGGATCATGGTGCCCTCGGGGACGGAATCGTCTACGAAGATGACCTTGCAGCCACAGGCATTGTTGGTAGCGGCTAAGAGCATACCCTCGCTGGTAACACCGGTGAGACGGGCGGGCTCGAGGTTGGCAACGACAATGATCTTCTTGCCCTCTAACTGCTCCGGCTTGTAGTAGTCCTTAAGGCTGGAAACGATGACTCTCTTATCCTTACCGTCGAAGAGGGTCAGCTTATAGTTGTTGCGAGCCTTGCGGATCTCCTGGCACTTGAGGATCTTGCACACACGGAGGTCGATGGTATTGAATACATCCAGGGTGATGTTATCCTTGAAATCAGCTACGGGATCGGGCTCGCCATAGACGATCTCTTCTACTTCCTCTTCCTCGGGAGCGTTGGCACGAGCGTCCAGTTCCTTCTCCTCCTCGGTCTGGGCATAGGTGAAGTCCAGCAGGTGGAGGTAATCTTCCTTGTTCAGAGCATCTAAGAACAGGTACAGACGGGGACCCTGCTCGCGATTCAGGAGGAGACGGTAGACATTCTTGAAGAAAGGCATCTGGACCTTCTTCTTCTCCTTGTCGTTCATCTCTACGCCGCGAACCTCGACGGGGATGGCATAGATCATGGTGTTCAGCTCATCTAAGGTGTAGTCCTTCTCCCCCAGCTTCTTGTGCAGGAGGATGATCTCAGCCTTCTGCTCCTCGGTGAGGGTGTTGAAGTCCTCCCAGTTTCTCCAAGTGCGGAGTCTGTAGACCTGATCGGGAGCACATGCCTCCAGCCAGTACTTGGCACGGTCCAGGCGGTCCTTGAACTGGTCATAGGTGTAGGGAGTGCCGTTCTTGGCAAGGACAGTCTCCAGCAGAGGAATATCGAAGTTAACAACGGATCCCATCTGGACCAGCAAGCTCATGGGAACGGGCTGTACCTGTCTGCCCTCAATAAGGCAGGATTCCATAATGCCCTTAACCAGATCGTCGGCAGTGCCATCTTGATACTTGGTGAGCATACGGTCAAACTCGCCGTACTGTCGGAGGATGCCGTCATCGAAGCAGAAGTCAAATGCCTTGAGAGGCTCGGTCTTGGCATAGAGCCACAGGATAACCTCGGGCTGATAGATCTGAAGCAGGGCACCGGGAGTCAGATTGAGACCGGAGGAGCCGGACATCTTGCCGGTAGTGCCGCGGATGCCGATGAACTCATAGCCCTGGAACAGGGGAGGATCGTAGCCGAAGATCTCCTTGGCAACATCCTTGGAGGTGTCAAAGCTGCCGTGGGGGGTAGCGTGGTCCTTTCCGCCGGGCTCAAAGTCAACACCCTCATACATCCAGCGCATGGGCCAGTCGGTCTTCCAGCTCAGCTTGCAGTTGTGATTCTCTGCGAAGTTGAAGCTACCCTCATGACCGCAGGCACAGCGATACTCTGCAACCTTGGTCTCGTCGTTGTAGGACAGGATCTTGGTGGTGTCTCTGCCACAATGGTCGCAGTAGATGCTGGCAGGGTAGAAGGCATTGCGCTCCTCCTCCGTAGGCTCCTGGGTGCGGTGACGGGAGAGTACATCATAGATCTCCTTACGCTTCTCCATAGCGTAGAGGACGTGCTCGGTGTACTTGCCACTGCGGTACATCTGTGCCTGATAACGGAAGTCCATGTCGATGCCGAAGGCACTGACGGAAGCCATAAATTCCTTCTCGAAATACTCTGCATAGGTCTTAGCCTCCAGAGCATCACCGAAGGGATTGGGAACGTCTACATAGGGTCTGCCAACATACTGCTCCATGTCATCACGGACAGCGGCAACATTAACAGGAACCTTGCGCATACGGTCATACTCGTCCCAGCTAAAAAGAAGCTTGGCCTTCTTGCCCAAACCGCGGAGAGCCTGTACAACGAAGAAGCTGGTGGCGATGTCACGGAAATTGCCGATATGGATAGAGCCGGAGGGGCTGATGCCTGCGGCGCAGACATATTCTTCCTTATCGGGACGGGGAGCGATAATCTGCTTGGCTATATTTTCTGCCCAAGTCAACATAAAAATCACCTCATAAATTCTTACTTTTCATCCTAAAATTGTACCATATCCCCTACCAAACTGTCAAGCATAATCATAAAAATATCCGATAAGGGTCGGAAAAGTGTCCATTTGAAGCGAGTTGATATTGACACGCATAGACCATCCTGACAAAACAGAATAAAGAAGAGGGATGTCGGTCCTGTTCTTCTGCAAACAACCGGAAACCTATACAATTATGGAGGTATGTTATGAAGAAGCTTATTGGGGAAACACTGAATAAATAGCCGTCGGCACTCAGCGAATCTTTTGTCCCAACTTTTCGGTTTGAAAAACTTGAAATACACAAAGTATTCCTGCGTTTTCCAAACCTCAATTTGGAACAAAATCTCTCGCCGATTGCTCTCGGCGATTTAATCA
>JAZRGR010000095.1:0-2974 GCA_045644345.1 Faecousia sp.
TTTATAGCACCGTAGGTGCGTCAAGAACTGCATGAGACCGTGATTGCAATAGAAAAAAAGGGCGAGACGATGGTTCGTCCCGCCGTAGGTATATGGGTATGATGTACAGATCAGCTCTCGAAGCCCATGAGGATGCCGCCCTTCTCGGCATAGTAGCTGCACAGCCCTCCTGTGGCACAGATGTCTACAGACAGATCCCGGAATTCTCTACGGATCAGCTCGACCAACTCTGCAACGGCATCGGGGTTAAAGCAATGGGCAATACGGACCTTGCCACCCTTGTAACCCAGCTCCTTCATCCGTTGTACCATGGTGGCAACAGCCTTCTTGGCTCCGCGGCACTTGTCCAGAGGCTCCAAGACACCCTCTAATGCCATGCCTACCAAACGTATGCCCAAGATGCCCGTGATCTTGGCAACGGTGTGGCTGACTCTGCCGTTGTTGGCAAGATTCTTGAGGGACTCCAGCATGAATATGAGGTGTGTGTTCTTGCTATAGGTCGCGATCCGGGCGCAGACAGTATCGAAGTCTGCTCCCTCTGCGGTAAGGTCTGCGATCTTCTCGGCAATGAGCTGCATCTCGGGTCCTGTGGATAGGCTGTCGAACACATAGACTCGACGGCCGGGGTGCTGTTCCATGTACTCGTCCCTGGCAAGACAGGCAGAGTTATAGGAGCCGGACAGCTTGCTGGTAATGGTCAGCACGAATACCTCCTCGGCATCACCGAAAGCATTGAGCCAGTCACCGATACCGGGACAGGCACTGGAGGTCTTGTCCTTGTTCTGTAGGAGATCCTCTACCATTGATCCTACATCCAGATTGCAGTCATCGAGATAGGCTCTCTTGGTGGTGTGGATGATCATAGGGGCGATGGCATACTCTATGCCTGTGAGGTTGTGGAGGTCAGCGGAGGAGTCGGCTACGATTCGTCTGTTCAAAATAGTGTCCTCATTTCTTTGTTTGGATGAAGATATTGTATCGAATATAGTCAGGAATGTCAAGAAGTTTTAGGGAAAGGGGTTGACAAATGGCGAAAATGTTTTATCATTGTCCCTATGACTAACTGATATGATAATGGAGGTTCAAAAATGAAAGTTGTTCTTCTGCTGGGGATCCTTACGGTGCTCCACAGCTTCCAGACCCTGTTCTGCACCCTGTATACATCCGGGTATCCCGGTCGCAAAGAGCTTGCTTCTCCTGCATTCTGTGTGATGCAGAGCATTGTGATCGCCCTGTTTACATGGGTATGCAGTGGGTTCGTTACGCAGGCATCACCCTTGACGATCCTGTTCGGAGTGCTCAATGCGCTGATGCTGTTCGGCTTTAATACATCTCTGATCAAGGCAGGGGCTATGGGCTCCTATGCCTTTATGAATATGATGCTCTTATTTGGCGGCATTCTGGTTCCGGTGGTGTATTCTGCATTGTTTGTGGCAGGGGAGAGCCTGTCCGTTTTACAGCTTGTTGGTGTGGGGATGATGCTCCTTGCCTTCGTCCTCATGAACATGAAGGAGATCCGACTGAAGGGAACCAAGCCTGTATACTACCTGTACTGTCTGCTGCTGTTCCTGTCTAACGGCTTCTACAGCACCCTGCTTAAGATGCAATCTGTGTACCACGGGGAGCAGAAGGATGCAATGGTGGTGATCTCCTATGCCCTGATGGGTGTGATCGCCCTGACCCAACTGGGGATCAAGGAGGGGAGGAACACCTTCCGTGCCTTCCGTCTGAGTAAGAAGGCGGCACTTCCCCTGGTCTTGAGTCTTGTCAGCTCTGCGCTGGCAATCAACGTGTTGACCAGTGTCATCCCTCTGGCTGATGCGGCAACTCTGTTCACAGTGGATAATGGGGGCGTGCTGGTTCTGGCAGCTTTGTATTCCCTCCTCATATTTAAGGAAAAGCCCAATGTGACCAAGCTCCTGGGCATGGGGGTTGCGATTGGAAGTATATTGATTTTTAGTTTATAAAATTGCCAAATCATAGATGACAAAGCCGTGGAATTGTGGTACAATGTATTTAAACACCATGGTACTTTACCGAAAGGAGCATGATTTATGAATCGATACGGTGTTTCTGTTGAACTGAAGAACGTTCCCTCCTTGGATCCGGAATTTATTCCCATTGCACGGTTTAACCGTTCCTTCTTAGAGGGAGCGACCAAGCCTGTTGCCATTGCTGTAGAGCGTGCAGGTGGTGAGATGGCAAGCTGTCGCACCTTCATTCACGGTACACAGGATATGGCTGAGGCAGATCGGTACTATATCAACCGTCTGGTCAAGACCCTGCTGTGGTTCAAGGGTGGCTTCCGCGTCTATGTGGCAGGGGATCGGGATATGTATGATTATCTGTGCAAGGCGTTCTCAGCAGATGGGGAGCAGTCCTTTGACAGCGAGTTTATGGCAGGGGTATATGAGCATCCCTTTGAGGTCCTGTGGGTAGATGAGATTCCCGAAGCCAAGGATTCCCCCAAGAAGATGGGTGGACACTTAGAGGGTTGCCGTATCGGATTTGATGCAGGTGGCTCCGATCGCAAGGTCTCTGCTGTGATTGACGGTGAGACCGTGTATTCCGAGGAGGTGGTCTGGTTCCCCAAGCTCCAGTCCGATCCCCAATATCATTACGACGGAATTGTCGCGGCACTTAAGTCCGCAGCATCCCATATGCCCCGTGTAGATGGGGTAGGCGTATCCTCTGCAGGTGTGTATATCCAGAACCGAACCATGAGTGCATCCCTCTTCCTGCAGGTACCCAAGGAGCTCCAGGAGACCAAGGTCAGAGATATTTATATCCGTGCCATTACCGACACCTTCGGAGATATTCCGTACTGTGTCATCAATGACGGTGATGTAACAGCTCTGGCAGGTGCCATGAGTCTGGAAGAGCCCGGTGTATTGGGCATTGCTATGGGAACCAGTGAGGCAGGCGGCTTCGTAGATGCACAGGGCTGTGTTACAGGCTGGCTCAACGAGCTTGC
>JAZRGR010000096.1:0-2662 GCA_045644345.1 Faecousia sp.
GGGGGTTAATATTTTTCTCTAAAGAAAAATATCCCCCGCCGTAACGCGGGAGCGTCCCCGCTCGCATAGATTAGTATTACCTATGCGAGCGAGGTAGCGGTAGCAAAAAAGGAGAAAAAGCTATGTACGATAACAAAGCCCAGTCTAGGAAATGGTTGTTGACTATCAATAATCCCCTGGACCACGGCATGACCCACGATGAGATCATCGACCGCGCGCAGAAGTTTAATCCTGACTATTTATGCCTGGCGGACGAGATCGGTGCATCCGGGACGCTTCACACCCACGTTTACCTATACTCATCCTCGCCTATGCGGTTCGGCACTGTCAAGAAGCGATTTCCTACCGCCCACATTGACAAGGCAACCGGAACATCCAAGGAGATTCGGGATTATGTCTGCAAGCAAGGAAAATGGGCAGACACCGACAAGGCGCAGACCAGTATAGAGGGAACATTCAAGGAGTTCGGCACACTGCCTTCGGCATCACAGGAGAAATCTCCCAAGATGGCTCAGCTGATGCAGGATGTAAAGGACGGCTTCTCCACCACAGAGATCATTGAAAACGACCCCAGCTTTGCTTTTAAGATCAATGATATTGAGGCTCTGCGGGAGAAACTACTCTTTGAAAGATTCCGGAAGGAAAACCGCCCGGTGAAGACAAATTACCTCTTTGGTGATAGCGGTACCGGCAAAACCCGGAGTATCTACGAAAAACACTCTCCGGAAGATGTTTACCGCATCACCGATTACAGTGGACAATCCGGCGCCCGTTTTGATGACTACCACGGAGAGCCTGTGATCGTGTTTGAGGAATTCCATTCCCAGGTGCCCATTTCAGCGATGCTGAACTTTCTGGATATTTACCCTCTGAGACTTCCTGCCCGATACCGTGACCGCGTTGCTTGCTTTGACACGGTGTACATCACCTCCAACATTCCGCTGGAACAGCAATACCAAGAGATCCAGCGTAAGGAGTTGGAGACCTGGCACGCATTTCTGAGGCGCATTCATTCGGTGACGGAATTCCGCAGGGGCATGCCCCCAAGGGAGGTTCCTCATGAGACGGTTTGAAAAGGAACGGCTGCAACGCCGTTCCAGTCTCCGGGAACATTTCCCCAGACCCAGCTCTACCTCCGACGCGCCTGTGAAACTCATTTTTCCTTTACTCTACATTTTGGGAGCATTCCTGGTATGGAGCAAGCAGGATGAGATCGCACGGACCGCCGAGACAACTGCGCTGCTTTCACCTATCGCCAGCTTTGTTATGCAGCACATCCTTGCTGTATATCTGCTGGTTGGTGGAGTGTTCCTCACCATACTCATTCTGTATCCCCTTGGAAAGAAGGCGGTCCAGGATCAGCTCCGGAGCATTGGTCTTGTAAACCATACCGATATGGTGCCTGCTCTGAAACGGAAGTACAAGGATAACCAGAATCCTCGTATTTCAGTCTGGGAGTTCAGTTCTCAAGGTATTCCTCTGAAGACCTGGGAGGACAAGCAGGCGGCTATTGAGACCATTCTGGATATCACCATCGTCAAGATGAAATATGGGTCTGGAAAGAGTCGTGTTCTGCTCTACACTGTTCCCGCCAGAACAGATCTGCCGGAAGTGATAGACTGGAATGATAAATACCTTTCCTACAAGCCCTTCGTACTGGCTTTGGGAGAGAGTTTTACCGGACCTGTGACCGTGGACCTTGTAAAAGTTCCCCACATTCTGCTTGGTGGATCTACCGGCAGTGGCAAAAGTGTTCTGCTGAAGCTGCTCCTCATGCAGGCAATCAAGAAAGGTGCGGTTGTTTCCATTGCTGATTTCAAAGGCGGTGTGGATTTCCCACCTATCTGGCACAGGCAATGCAAAATGTGCATTGAGGAAGAATCCACCCTTGCGCTCCTTACAGAGCTTGTGGACGAGCTACAACGCAGGAAAACCTTGCTGGCAGCCTCCGGACAGCCCAACATTGACCGCTATAACGAAGCCACAGGTGAAGACCTGCCACGGTATATCTTCGCCTGTGACGAAATCGCAGAGGTCTTGGACAAAACCGGTCTCACAAAGGAGCAGAAGGAAATTGTTGGTAAGATCGAAAGCAAGCTTTCTATGATTGCCAGACAGGGTCGAGCCTTTGGCATCCACCTGATTCTTGCCACACAGCGTCCGGATGCCAACATTCTTTCCGGTCAGATCAAGAACAATGTGAACTACCGGATCTGCGGTCGCGCTGACACCATCCTGTCACAGATTATCCTGGACAGCACGGCTGCAGCTGAGCAAATCCCCAAGGATGCCCGTGGACGTTTCCTGCTCCACGACGGCACTCTTTTCCAAGCCTATTGGTTCGATGACAGAGGAGGTTGATACTATGACATCATCTAACCTGCAAAATAAATATCCACCTGTCCTCTGTGTGAGGCAGGTGGCTGAAATCTTGGTGGTCAGTCATAACACCGCGTATGCGTTGGTCCGTTCCGGAACAATTCATAGTGTCCGTGTGGGGCGCAACTATCGCATCCCCCTGGAAGCGGTGATTGACTACCTTTGTAAGCACTAATCTCGTTGCGGATAGACCGCATTTATGGTATAATATAGGTGTACCTGCTATGCGGCAACGAAAGGAGTAATATTTATGCCGCAAAGCAAAAAAGCATCTTCCGGTATG
>JAZRGR010000097.1:0-4248 GCA_045644345.1 Faecousia sp.
TGGTGGGATTCTTGGTCGCTTTGTATGTATAGCTGTGGGCTTCGGACTTGCTGTAGCCACAGGAGCAGGTCGCCTTATGGTTGGTGGTATCTACCTTGGCATAGGTATAGCTGTGGGCTGTAGCGGTATAGGTTGCGGTAACGGTCGTGTGGGCAGAAATGTTAGTCAGTGCCTTGTCCCAACCCTTAAAGGTATAGTGGTTGGTAGCATCGTAGGCCTTTGCAGGTGTTGCACCTGTGTAGGAAGCGGTACTTCCCTTCAATACTTCTTGCGTTCCCAGAATGGTGCCGTCACTGTTCTTAAAAGTAACGGTATACAGAGGCGTAGGGAGTCCTTCCTTGGGGCCGATGTAGAGATAATCAATATTGAATTTTGCGGTCTGCCCATCAGAAGATCTTAGGTTGCTGAACTGGGGACGGATGGCGCTGATATAGTCCGCTCCTGTGTAAGCCTCGCTGTCCATGGGGAAGGTCAGGACAAAGTAATGGGAGTTCACCCGTCCGTCTAGGGTAAAGTCAATATTATCGTAGTTCTTGCCCCCCATATCTCCGCCGTTTGCGCCATAGTACAGGGTGAATCTGCCCGTGCCGTTTTCTACGGTAGAAATAACATTCTCTACCTTTATGTTCACCTGGCAATAATCACTTTCACCGGGGATATAGTGCAAGGGAGACTTGATGATCTTACCGCTGTGGATGTAATAATAGGTATCCGTCGTGGTTGCGGAGGGAGAATAGCTGATGATTCCGTTTGCAATGGTGGGCGCGGTGGTGCGGTCATCATTGTTCCACCAATTTTCTGCCTTGTCGAAGTTGGTATAGCCGTAGGCGTAATTGTCGTAACGCTCCTGTGCCTCGGTGCTGTTTTCAAAATTGAAATACAGGGAATCCGGGGCAGGTTCTACTGTGTGAACAGTCATTTCAAACTGGCTGTTGCTCATGAAATACTGCTGTTGGAGTGTGGAATAATATTCTATCTGCACCTTGCTTCCGTCTGCACTGAAATGGAACAGAGCCACAGGACCCGCAAGGATACGTTTGTCCATAGATTGGGGATCGATCAGCATCTGTGTGATCACATTGCCGTATTTGCCGGGATCCTGACGGTAAACAATGGGATAGCAGGGATCGTGTCCGCTGAGAACCATAACGATGTTCCCATGGTTCTGTACAAACTTCTCCCAAACCTGGTCGCCGTTGTTGCGGGTTGCCCCGGAGTTGGAGGGAGGACAAACATCCCCACTGTCCAAGGTGGTTCCGTCCCGATAGAGATAGGCGTGGGTGGTAATAATAACATTGTGGAAGGGGTGAGAAGAAACCACTTCGTCTGCCCATGCCAGCGCCTCGTCAGAGGGGCCGTATTCCAGAGTCATAATGAGATAAGGGATCTTGTTGGTACCTACGGTAACGGTTTTCCATGAATTGACCACGGAGCCGTTGTAAGTACCCTCAAGGGATGCTGCATAGTCAGAACCCGCAAAAGCCTGATCCATCTGGGTCGCACGGTCATGATTGCCGCAGACCAGAGAATAGGGAATGTTCCCATCTAATTGCGTAATAGCATCCTTTGCGATCTGCCATTCCCGTGTGGTGTTGTTCTCGGTGATGTCGCCCATGCCCATGACATATTTGATCTTTTGGGCATCTTGGTTGTCAACCAACCACTGATAGACCACATCAAGGTATCGGGTGTCCTTCACATCGTCATAATCCGTAACACACTGGGTGTCTCCGATAATAGCGAAGGTATAATCATAGCCCGTAACACTTTCCTTTTCCGGGATCCACATGGCATTTTCCCGCAAATGGCAACCCTTACCGCTGTAGTCTGTGTAGGTGTCTGCCTGGGTCATGAGATTCCATGCGGCAATGGGATCTCCGTTCTTAAAATTGGCCTGATCCTTGCCGATTTCCTCTGCGGTACGCATATCGGAATAAAGGGTAACGGAGCGGATCCGCCCCTTAAAATACTGCTCGTTCCAAGAGCGGTTATCGCCGCCCACTACCATAGAGCCATCGGGGACAAAGGTCGCCACATCCAGAGTGACCGTCTGCTTCAGTTCTCCGTTAATATAGCAGTGTGCCTGCTTCTTGGAGGCATCTCGCACCACTGCCACATGGGTCCACTTGCCGTTATACAGATTGACCTGATCAAAGACTGCACTGACAGCCGTTCCGCTTCCGTCTACATAGTACAGACGGGGCCGCCCCTTTGTGTAGACCTCAAGATTTACGTTCTTGGCAGAATTGTAGGGATAGTTGCCTACAATGACGCCGCCTCTGGTGGCAGTGTCCATGTCAGCCGGGAAATGCACCCACGCTTCCATGGTGTTGGGCATCGCGCTGAGAGACTTCTCCGTAAGATAGGGAGCATTGGAGCTGAAACTACTGCCGATGTCATTCCGCAGAGCATCATAGCCCTTGCCGCTCAGGTCTCTGTAATAGTCGGAATTTCCGTACAGATCCCATGCGGCCAAAGGAGTACCGTTCCCAAGAGTTCCCGAATCCGCCTTGATCTGCGCCTCTGTGCGAGTTTCGGAATAAAGGGCTACAGACAGAAGGGTTCCCTTAAAGTAGGTCTCGTTATTTGTACGCAGGTCTCCTCCAAGGACAAGGGAAGAAGCAGGCTCCACCGTAGAGGGGGTATAGTCAACACTCTGCTTTAAGACACCGTCAATGTAGCAGTGAACCTTCTTGGCAGAGGGGTCTAAGGTAATGGCAAGATGGAGCTTTGTCCCGGTATACACATTGACCTCGGAGAACTTAATATCCGTCACTACATTGTTTGTATCCCTGTAGTAAAGACGGGGCTGACCCTTGCCGTAAACTTCAAAATTCACGATGCCGATACCGTTGGTGCCGTAATTGCCTAAAATAACACCACCACGGGTAGATTCCGCCGTATCGGCAGGGAAACTGAGTGTTGCCTCAAAGGTGTTGGGCATGGCAGAAAAGGCATTGCTAAGAGTGAGCCGTTCATCAGCGCGGAAGGTTCTGCCGTAAGGCGTCTTTTTCAGATGATAGCCGTTCCGGGTCTGATCGCTGTAGCTATCGGCGGTTTGGCTCAGATCCCAGGCAGCCATAGCAACGCCGTTACCCAGAGTTTCTTTATCGATGGTGATATCCTGCCGGGTACGGGCAGTATAATACAGTGCTACAGAGCTGATCTGCCCCTTAAAATACTGTCCGTTGCCGGTGCGGTGGTCACCACCTACAACGGGAACTGCCGCAGGTATGAAGTCAGAAACAGAACAGGACAGAGTTTGTGCCAAATTGCCGTTAATATAGCACCGAGCCTCCTTGGCATCCTTATCCCGTACAATGGCCACATGAGTCCATGCTCCGTTGTAGACATTGACGGAGTCGAAAACAAGGTTAGTGACTCTGCCGTCTCCGTCAGTGTAGTAGAGTCTGGGGTTGCCGTTCTGATGGATCTCGAAGCTGAAAATATACCGACCGGTTGCACTGTAGTTACCCACAATGACACCGCCACGAGTGGTGGCAGGGGTATTAGACGGGAAATAGATCCATGCCTCATAGGTATTGGGCATGTATTCCAAAGGACGGCTCGCCGCGAGGATCTCCCCCGCCTGAAAGCTCCGCCCCGTCCTCGCCGCAGAAACAGCAGGAACCATAGCCGTCACCAAACAAGCTATAAGAAGGAGAATCGCGATTAAATGATATCTTTTCATAATGACACCTCATTTCATTGGATCGACTATATAGCCACCCTAAGTATTATCATACAAAGAAAAAACAAGTAAATCAAGAATAAAAAAGCATTTTCCATTCGCCAAATCACAGTTTGTTGTATAAATCAGGCTCTGTGAGATCCGTGGAGGGGGATCTCACAGAGCCTTTGGTTTAATGGGTATTAGGGTGCGAAGTAGGCTTTGGCGCTGTCGGAGTAGGCAAAGAGGGCTTTGCACAGGTCGCCCAGAGTGTCGGTCTTGCCATTGCCGTAGGTATCGGCAGAATACTGCAGAGTCCCGGAAACTACGGTATCACCGGACAGGATCTGCACTGTCAGCACGGAGCGAAGCTCAGCGGCAAGGAGAGAATCCAGTGTAAAAGCGTAGTAGCCACGGCTTGCATTATAGAGCTCAAGATCGGTAATGATCTTTTCCTTATCCTTGCCGTTAATATCCTTGTAGGTGACCTTCATGGTCAGATCCTCGGTGGAGCCGGTGTAGGAACCCATAGAGAAGATAAACTTGACACTGACCTTAGAAGCCAGATCCAAGGACTT
>JAZRGR010000098.1:0-33248 GCA_045644345.1 Faecousia sp.
GGTGTGCTGACAGGTACTTGTACTCGTTGCAGTGGAACGACTACCGTGACTCTCCCCGCGTTGGATACAACCGACTATAACAAAACCAGTGTATCCAAGCCAACTTGCATCGCCAAGGGTAAAGATCAGTATACGTGGAAAGACACTTCCTACGGCATATTTACATTTGATGATACACTTTCTGCTCTGGGGCACGACTATACTAACTATACTGTTACTACAGATCCTACTTTATACGAAACAGGTACTTTGGAAGGGGCTTGCAGCAGATGCAGGGAATCAGATACTGTGCCTCTTCCTAAACTGAATCAAACTGACTATTCATACGAACGTATATCTAAAGCAAGTTGTATCGACGAGGGATTAGATAGGTATACCTGGAAGAACGATACCTACGGTACATTCTATTTTGATGTAAAGATTCAAAAACTGAGACACAACTATGTATACAATGTGAGTAAAGAACCCACTGAGGATGCAGAAGGCCTTCTGATAGGCACTTGTATCGTGTGCAAAAAGACGAGTAATGTATATTTTGACATGCTGAACGATGCTGACTATACAGTAGATGTTATTAGCGAGTTGACCTGTACACAGTCCGGAGAAACAAAGTATACCTGGAACGTTACCCAATATGGCACATATACATTTAATGTTATTGTGGAAGCTAAGGGACATAGCTACACCGGTAAGGTCGACAAAGATCCTACTTTATATGAAGCAGGTAGTCTGACAGCGACATGCAGCAAGTGCAATGATATAGAAAAAGTCTCCCTTCCCATATTAGATGAGAACTACTATACGAAAACAGATACCATCCGAGTCACCTGTACCACAGACGGCACAGATGTGTACGTATGGGATAATAAGGAATATGGCACCTTTGCATTTAGGGTTTCTATTCCGAAACTGGGTCATAATTACATCTGTAATGTTAACAAGGTACCCACTGAGGATGCCGAAGGTATTTTGATAGGGACCTGTTCCAGATGCAAAGTTACCATTAACAGAATACTTCCCCCACTGAACGACTCGGATTATGTCAAAGATGTTGTATATTGGCCGACCTGTACAATAAGGGGAGAAACGAAGTACACATGGAATGAAACTACCTATGGCCCTATTTCCTTTATAGTCTATCAAGATGCATATGGTCATGAATATGATTACGAATTACCGATCCTCCCGACCCTTGAAAAGGAAGGTAAGCTGATAGGCAAGTGCGAGCGCTGCGAACACGACAACACGGTAGTTCTTCCCGAATTGGATGAAATTCACTACATTAAGACGGTGATTACAGAACAAACCTGTACCGTAACGGGAGAGTATCTATATCAGTGGAAGAATGAGGAATACGGTGTATATGAAATTCCGTTGACCCTTCCCGCCCCCGGCCATGCTTTACAGATCTACATCGGTAATGCTAATTGTACCTCAGGCGGCTATACCAAATCGAGTTGCACAAACGAGGGCTGCGGCTATTATGCCATCGAACCCAACGGAGACAAGCCTCTCGGACATACCGGCAATTATAACGTGGAAATTCCTGCTACTTGCACGACAGAGGGTCTTGCACAGAGAATCTGTACTCGCTGCGGTGTAGAGGATGAAAAGATCCTTCCCGTAGGACATAAGTTTGTTATCGAGGTAATAAAAGAGCCTACCATGCAGGAGGAAGGCATCAGTGTTGAGAAATGTGAGGTTTGCGGTTTCAAGAACAAGCCTTTTAAGGTGCCTTGTCTCGCTGAGCATAACATTTACAATGCAGACAATACAGTTACCGTTACCGTATATCATAACGCGTACGGGTCCCGTGAGAATCTGGCAACAAAGTATAGACTGTGTGAGTCTGCTTGGGTCTACGCGAACGGAGAAGAATATGTGCTGATCCCGAGAAACAACGGAAGTATAACGATCCCTTACACAGGTGGAGAGATCACCGTTTGGAAGAAGGGATACGTGAGACGTACATTCAGCGAAGAACTTCTTTTAAAGAACTTCAAAATGAACGGTGAATGGAAGCAGGACGTTTATCTCGAACTCGAAAAGGAGAGCCAAAAGACACCCAGCATTATTGCAGTGTGGATGGACGGCAAGGATCTTGTTCGCGAAGAGGTTTCTCTGGATCCCACCGATGCGTCCAGCCATATCGTAACTCCCGAGATCGATTGGGGCGGTGGCGAATACAAATCCATCGTAATTTCTGACGGAGACAGGTCCATATCCTTGCAGGAGGGGGATAACTCTGTAAACTGGGTCAAGTCCCTTAACTTTGAAGACGATGTCATTATGACGATCAAGGATAAAGATGGCAATCTCCACAGAAGAAAGCTGCTGATCGGTTTGGAATCATACGCAGGAATAATGGATGGGTTCTCGATTGAGTTCCCCGCCATGAAGCTGATAGATATTACGAATAAGCCGCCTATGCTTGGAAAACTGAAAGTCGGTGCTTTGATTCCCGGTGTAGGGATATCACATCACGTCGAAGACGGTAAGGTATATGTTGCTGTAGGTAGAAATCTGAAAGACCCTAAAGAAATCAAGGACTTTGTTACTGGTTGGAGAGACCTGAAGTTTAAGGGAGAACCAGTCAAAGCAAAGGTCGGATTTGACTGCGATGCCTCTGTAAGCGGCTTCGTGATGGGTGTCGTGAACAAAGACAAGACCGTCTCATGGATAAAGAGCGGAGTGAAATTCGAAGGTGAAATTGAATATAAGTTCCCCAAAGTATCCTTGGGTGCCTTTTGTGGCGTTCCGGCATATTTCGAATCCGAGGTGAAGGGCAATGCAAGTGCTGTGGGAAGCATCGGATCTGACTCCGCTAGCTGGATTGCTCCTGCTGCAGACTTGGATATTGGTGCCGACGTCTCTCTGAGCGGCGGCGTCGGTCTGGGCGTACCTAAGATTCTTACTGTCAGTGGCGGCTTGAAGGGAACCGTGGATACCTCTGTGAAGACGGGAATTTATGCAGGCGGTTTGACCTGCCGGCTCAGAATGGGACTTTCCGCCTCCGGCTATGTAAAAGCTGCTGCCCTGGGATTTGAGTACAAGCATGAGTTTGGTCCGTTTGTGGATTGGCTCCTCTTTGACAACGGAACCCGCCATGCCATTATGGCAGAGGCTATGGAGGACTTCACACCCTATGACGCGGATGTGTATGAGAAGCAAGATCTGTCTTATCTGACAGAAGGTTCTGTCTTCATGCCTGAGCAGACCAATAAGAAGGATATCAACGCAGGTTATATCCAGGTGACAAATTTCGTTGCCAATGCTTATGAGGATGCACGTCCTCAGTTGGGTGTATTCTCTGACGGGACCATGCTGGCAGTTTGGGTCGGCAGCGACCAGAGTGGAGATCTCAACGGTCTGCAGCTGATGTTCTCCTATTTCAACGGCAAGACCTGGTCTCATCCCGTTGCTGTAGAAGAGGATGGCACCATGGATGCAAACCCCGAACTGGTAGTGATCGATGATACTGCATATCTGGTATGGCAGGATGCCAATGACCGGATCGGTGAGACTGACACCCTGGATATGGTTGCCGGAAAGATCGACATCGCCTTTGCCATCTATGATCTTGAGACCAATACCTTTGCAGTACAGCCCATCAGCGGTGATGACGTCCTGGATATGATGCCTACAATCACCGGAGAAAATGGAGAGGTTTATGTTGCGTGGATCAACAATACAGAGAATGCTCTCTTCGGCGGAGCAGCAAGCAACACCATCCTCGGACGGAAGATCAGTGACGGTGTAGTAGGCGAAGCAGAGGTTCTCTACAATGGTCTGCCTTCCGTGATCAGCATGGCAGCATTTTACGAGGATGGAAAGCTGAATGTGGCCTATGTTGCCGACAGTGACGGCAACCTTGAAACCAATACCGACGGCGAGGTTTACCTCAACGGTTCTGTTCTGACCAAGAACGAGGTTACCGAAGATAATCTGGTATTCTATAACGGTGAACTCTACTGGTCTGCTTCCAACGAACTGCAGAACATGTCCGGTATGGTTTGTGCCGGTATCGGAGGCGAACAGAGCCAGGTGGTAGACACTGCCGACGGCCGTGTTGTTCTGTTCAACAAGTATGCCGGTTTGAACGCAACTCTCTACGGCGTGTTCTTTGATAATGCAACCCAGGCATGGGGTGATCCCATTGCACTGACTGACGGTGTTCATGCCATCAATGCATTCTCCGCAGTGATGGATGCTGAGGGTATGCTCCGCATCATGGTCAGCGAACTGAAGGTCGTGAAGGAGATCGGCAATACAGACCCCTACGGCAAGACTGATATCAAGCTGATCACCGTTCCTCTCGGTGTAGATGTTACAGTTTCCTGTGTTAGCTTTAATTCCGCAGAATATGTGGAAGGCTACGATATGCCCATTGCCATCGATGTCACCAATCGCGGAGGTATGACTACCTCTGGGCTGACATTGATCGTAACGGATAGAACCGGAATCGAACTGGGAAGAGAGACCTACAATACGGAACTGATCCCCGGCGAAAGTACAACTCTGCACTATGTGTTCTCTGTTACCAATGCACAGGCAAAGCATCAGCTGACCTTCACGGTGATCCCCACTGTGGATGAGGACTGTGACGATGCCAACAACAGCCGAACTGTTGTGGTGGACCACAGAGATGTGACCTTGGAGCATATCAGCTGCGGCATGAACGAGAACGATGTACTGGTCGTGGCTGCCAATGTAGTAAACCGTAGCTATTCCCCCGTGAACAGCACTGTTACAGTAAGTCTCCGCAAGAACGCCGAAGATGGCGCTGTTCTTGAGACTCTGGTCCTCGAGGGGATGGATGCCATGGCTGTGGAGCGGGTTTCCTTCCTGGCAGAATATGAGGAAGGGAAGATCTACTTCATCACTGTGGAAGCTAAGGAAAGCAATGACAACCCCAATAACGATTCTGACTGCGTAGTGGTTGGCAATTACGAAGAGGTTCAGACACCTATTGAAGATGCAACGATAACTATTTACCATTCTCTGAATCTGGAAAGCGACATTTCCATGAACTATGCAGTTCGGACAAACCAGTTGGAAGGTGCAGAGAACTATTATCTGGAATGCGTAATCCCTGTTTATGACGGCAACGTATATACCGGTAATAAGAAGGTCAGAGTAGAACCCGTTGCAAACGGCAGCTACTACTACTTTACCCTTACGGGCTTGGCTTCCATCCATATGAACAATGAACTGGAAGCGAAGCTGTATTTCACCAGAGATGGCGTAAACTATGTGTCTACGACAGATATCTATAGCATTGCCCAGTACGCTTATGCCCAGCTTAATAAGACGAATACCGGTGTGGAATTGAAGAAGCTTTGCGCTGAATTACTCCGCTATGGTTCATCCGCCCAACAGTATAAGGGCTATCGTACTGACGCTCTTGCAGACAGTCGTATGACTGCAGCACATAAAGCATACCTAACGGATTTGAATACGATTACTCTGAACAAGTGCAACGAGGTTCTGAATGACTTGGATGGTGCAACTGTCGAATGGATCGGCAAGAGCCTTGTTCTTGACCAGAGGGTCGAAGTAAAGTACGTCTTCAGCCTCGACAATTATAAGGGCGATGTATCCGATCTGTCCATGAAGGTAAGCTTTGTTAATATCTCCGGCGTATCTGAAACCGTTACTGTTACCGGGGTGGAGGTATACAATGCAGCGAAAAATATGTATGCAATTAGCTTTGATGGTCTTCTGGCAGCAGAGCTTCGTACACCTCTATTCGCTAAAATTTATAGTGGCAATGAGCAAGTCTCTTGCACACTAAAATTCAGCGTTGAGAGTTACGGTATCGGAAAAACCGGCACCCTCGGCACACTCTGTGATGCCCTCATTGCCTATTCTGACAGTGCAAAGAGCTTCTATCTTGCAACCCATCGGTAATATTTTGAATATCTGCTGAATAGGTCACTACATTGACTTATCTCCGCAGCGTACCGTGGGGATCTGTAAGATCGACTGATTTGAGTCGGATTGCAGAAAGCAGATGTTAAATAGGACCATAATCCCGAACTGTTGCATAATCAAGCTCTATAGCGTAGGCATATAGAAGCCAGAGGACTTACACAATCATGATCCCCCTAAGGTAGATGATGGAATTATCCAAAGTCTATTTTAGGGGGATTTCGTTGTTTCAATCAAGCACATTCCCAAAGTGGTGATCGCGGAACGACACAGGGTCGTTCCCTACGAACATACTTGGCAGTGCATACGTAATAGCGGAATTAGTGCGGGTGACGAGGGGAATCCATATTTACTCTCTCCGATCCGTTGGGACACCTCTCCCGGGGAAGAGGCAAGGGGCGAGTACAAATTAGCGGAACCCTGCGATTAATCGAATAAGGGTTGACTAATGGGGAGGGGTATGATAGAATAATTCCATATGTAGAATGAAGGAGTATGTCTATGGGACGGTACAAATTTGCGGATTTTATTGTAGAGCTACACAATGAGTTCCCACATCTGGAATGTCAGTGTGAGCACTTTGTATACAATGGGGATCGGGAGACGGATTTTGTGATCCACGTAACGGAGGAGGAACGGCTTAAGGAAGCCAAGGTTTCGCCCTTCCCCCATGCACAGGGCTATTTAGAGAGCGTGTGCGCCTACCGCAAGCTGTGTATGCAGCTACCGAAACGGGGAGCCATGCTCCTCCATGCCGCTGTCATCGAGGCTGAGGGACGGGGGATCGCCTTCTTCGCCCGTAGCGGTGTGGGCAAGACTACCCATACCCGTCACTGGATCAAGACCTATTTCCCCAAGGTCAATATTGTCAACGGGGACAAGCCCATCATCCGCTTCTACGACGGTGTACCCTATGCCTACGGCACTCCCTGGGCTGGCAAGGAAGGGATCTACCGTCTGGTCAATGCTCCTCTGCGTGACCTATGTCTGATTGAGCGTGCCGATGTCAACGAGGTCACACCTCTGAGCAAGGAGGAGGCTCTCAATCTGCTGATGCTGCAGATCTTCATGCCCTCGGATCCCGAGTCTGCCATTGCCACTCTGGATATGGTGGAGCGGCTCCTGGAGCATTGCAATCTTTGGCGGATCCGCTGTACTGCGGAGCAGGAGTCTGCGGTGATCGCCCATGATACCATCTTAGGGAGGGATTCAGAATGAAGCTCAAATACCGTTTTGTCATCCGTGAGGTCTCGGGACAGTCTGTGGCTGTTGCCGTTGGGCAGGATCACAGCAGGTTTAACGGCATGGTCAAGCTCAACAGCACAGGTGCCTTCCTTATGGAACAGCTCAATGGCTGCGAGCGCAGCCGTGAGGAGCTCCTTGAGGCTATGTTAGATCGCTACGAAGTAAGCCTTGACCGTGCCGGTGCCAATTTAGATGCTTTCCTGGATGTTCTGCGGCAGGGAGGTCTGCTGATCGAATGACACGGAGCTTCGAGGATCAGCTTGCTCTCGAGGGCTATCTGATCAAACAGACCAAGGGTGTCAGTATGGAGCCCATGCTGCGGCAGTATCGGGAGGAGTCTGTGATATGCCCTGTTGATCGTGAGATCCGCAAGTATGATGTGGTTCTGTTTCGGCGTAAGGATGGGCAGTACGTGCTCCATCGGGTCGTGGGCATGGAGGGTGATATTTATTTGATCCGTGGGGATAACTGTGTGGGTACAGAGCGTGTCTTACGTCAGCAGATCATAGGGATCCTCAAGGGCTTCTACCGTGGAGAGACTTATGTGGATTGCACTACGGACAGAGCCTATCTGCGATACAGCCACAGGATCGTCCGCACCTTCCCCCTACGCAGGGGCAAGCTACGCGCTAAGTCCCTGTGCAAATCCCTCCTTAAGAAATTACATATCAAATCATCGGGCAAGGGTTGATCCCTCGCCCGATTTTTATTTTGTATGATACATGATATTACGCAGCGATTTGTTATTTGCGCTAAGTTAGGGTGTGGGCTGTGTAGACCTGCGAGGGGGATCGTCCTTGGGATCTGCGGCAGCGCGGATGGGGAAACTCCCTGTGCCGTCTCCTACCACCTGGCGGTATTCGTGAGCCAGATGGACCCAGGTCAAACGGTCAATACTCCCTGTTTGGGGCAAACCTGCCCGATCCTGGAACCACATGACCGCCTTGGCTGTGGGTTCATCCAATATCCCTGTAATGGCAAAGGGGGGCTGATCCTCATAGAACTGTCCCAGAGCAGTTAAGGCACCCTGCATCACATACAGATGGATATTCTCAGAGCCTATGTCAATGACTTGGTTAGGCTGGAGTACGAGGAACAGGGGATGGGCTCTGCCAAGAAGGGTCTTTTGTTGATTGTAGGCTGTGCGGATGGCATTCCAGGTAGCCTCATCGGTCTGTCCCGTTGGAGGCAGACCCCGATCCCGTTGGAATGCCTCTACAGCGGAGGCAGTCTCATTGTTGTATTGCCCGTCATAGCCTAAGGACAGGGTGGGATCTATGAGACGGAGCATCTGCTGTAGATCTGTGATAGGTGTGGTGTCCGGTTGTTTGGCAACTCGCATAGGTTCCTCCTTTATGAATAGTCGCTGTCCCCTAATTTGAGAGGGGTTCCGGGGTATTGTCCCGGGATCCGAGCAGTAACAGAGGCTATGGAGGCAGAACGGTCATACAGCTCCCGCCATGTGTTCGGTCCCACGATTCCGTCCGGCTCCAACCCTGCAAACCGTTGGAAGGCGACCACTGCCTCACGGGTACGGGGACCGAAGATCCCATCCTGCTCTGTGGGCGGTATCTGATCGGTATATTCCGCCAACACACGGAGCATAAACTGGAGCTGACGCACGGACTGTCCCCGTGCACCCTGTTGTAACATACCCGGATCCTGCCAGTTCACCGCATAGAAGGTCTGTCCCTCGGACTCCAGCTCTGCCAGAGAATTGACTCCTACGTAGAGCCTGACCAGGCGGTACCAGGTAGCCTTGCCGATAATACCGTCTGCAGTGAGACCGAAAATCTGCTGGAAACTCCGTACTGCAGCCTCTGTCTGTGGACCGAAGATCCCGTCTACCGCAGGAATCCGAGCAATGGCAGGGTAGTTCCTGCCGATACGATTGAGCATCACCTGTGCACGCACCACATTGGGTCCCCGGGAGCCGTTCCGCAGCGGGGTGCCGGGGTAGGAGGGAGTATAGCCCCGAAGGGGTGCATCCTGTACGATCTCGATATTGTTGCCGTAGTAGTTGCGCAGGATCTGCAGGTAGTTCTGCCCCTGTTGGGCAAGCGTCTGGGAGCCCCACTGGCTGAGCCCCTCACAGGTGACGGTGGTGCCGTTACAGAACTTGGCTGCCAGTGGCTCTACAAAGCCCTGCCTGCGGAGGTAATCGTTAAACAGGGTATCTACGATCCGTGATACGGAGTCGAAGTAGTTCCGCCCGTTGATAAACTTCTGATCAATGGCGGTAGAGGAAGTAATATCGAAGTCATAGCCCTGAGAACGGTAGAATTCCGTATATACCCGATTGAGGGCGAAGGATATGATCGCTAAGATATTGGCACGCAGTGCCGCATCATCCCAAGTGGGATAGATCTCGCTGGAGGCTACATTCTTCACATAGTCTATAAAGGGAACTGTCACATTGGGGGCAGGGGTAGAGGGGCCTGCCAGATGGACGGTAATATTCCGTGGAATGTAAGGCGTTACCGTAACCATATTACAGCTCCTGCGGTGTTACGGAGAAAACCTCCGTAAGATTCCAATATTGGGGGCGTTCCTCAATGGGGAGCAGGGGAACATTTTGCTCCGAGATCACTGCAGGAAAGATCTGGGCATTCTCAATGAGCACCCGTTCATAATCCGGGTGGTCGATGGTAATATCGATCCGTGCATAGGGGGTCGGGGTTCCCGGAGCTAAACTGCCACCCGGATCCGGAGTGGGTATCGTGAGCACGGGGATCAAGCCGCTTTCGTCGGTGATCCTGGTGGCAAGGAGTCGGGTGCCTGTGCTACCCGGCTGTGTAACTGTGACCGTAGCATCTTCTACGGGGAGCTGGGCAGCGGATGTGTACACCCGTACCCTAAGAAAACCGTTGTTTGCCATAAAGCACCTCCTTGCTATCAGCTTATGCACAAGAGAGGAAAAAGGTGAAGAATTTTCCTCTCAGACCATTATAAACCCGAATACAATGAAAAATATAAAATATTTTCAATTTTTGCTTGTATTTTCTTACAGAATATGATATGATAAACACAATACGATAAAATCGTGAAAATTCTTACATTTTTGAAATCTTTATGACATTAAACAGATGGATTTCGCGTGTTATATGTCATACTGGTGACGGATTTCTATGTAAGAGACGGGAGGAGAAACATGAAAAAGTCTTACGCAAAACCCCTGCTCATCTGCGAGGACCTGCAACCGGAGACCATGCTCTGCGGCTGCGAAGCTCGCAACCCCACCTTCAGTGATCTGGAAATGTGTAGCTACACCGTGAAAGACGACAAGTTGTTTATTGACTTTGTATTCTTCGCTGAGACATGGACCAGTTGCACTACCCCCAACACTGTATTCCAGGGTACCCAGATGGAGTATTGCTATTACGGTCCTGCGGTATCCATTTTCAGCTCGTAATGCAGACTACTGTAATGCAGATTTGAAAGGAGAATGTTTATGAATTTCAAAAACTATGTTCGCTCGTCCATTGCTATGGTCCTGCTTCTGGCAGTTCTGATGGGTATGGTGCCTCCTGTGTTTGCTGCCGAGACCGATCGGGAGCAGATCACCATCAATGCCGAGGATCTGGTAGCTATGATGGACGCCGAGGAGTCCTCTGAACAAGACTATGATCCCCAGATCGTCTGTCCCGAGTTAGATGAGCTCCTGGAAGAGGAAGAAGAGGACAGTGAGTTCGGCTACCTCACCAATGAGGAGCGCCGTGAGCTGGGCTTAGAGGAACGTCCCGAGACCAGAGACGTCCGTGGACCCGACTACGTATTCCTGGATCTTAAGGTCGCCAGCGCCTCCCGTAACTTTAACTGGCAGGTCAATACCGGCAGCTCCAGCCAGCAGTACTTTGCTGCCAATAAGCAGGGCTTGATCGCAGCCTATTTCCAGGGTGATGACCCCAGACTGTATATGCCCGTCGAGACCCATGAAAGCGGTTTAAAGCGTCTGAATTCCTATGTTCTTAATAAGACGGACATTATCCAGGTCCGCATTGCCGAGACGACTGCCAACAAGTTCTTTACGGACGGTGGCACCGGTACTTACAACAGCTATTTTACCATCCGTACCAGTAATGATGCAGATGCCTGGGCAGGCTGTGGGACTACTACCATTGCCAGACATATTAAGGGACAGACACTGCAGTTTGATGTTCCCGATGCCCAGGGTGGCAAGACTTTGTATGGCGTCCGTTGGGACCCCATTCAGCCCACAGATGCACAGAAGGGCAAATTCACCGAGGATACTCGTATCTATGTAGACTATTTCTACGTAGGACCTGCTGCTACTGCACCTGTTAGTGTACAATTTTTTGATGAAAGCAGTAAAGGTATGTCCCAGGGCTTCGGCTATGTAGGCTATGGCAAGAAGGCACCCCACTGGGATCATGAGAAGTCGGACTCCGAGACCACTTCGACCCAGACCATTTGGGGATGGTCTGTCCACGAGCAGCGCAACGGAACATGGACAGATATCGGCAAGTTCATTACGGATCCCTCTACCTATACTTGTAAGTATAATACTCGGTTCTATCTAAAGCAGGTTACGGTTCTTAAGAAGGTCCTCAACTCCGAGCAGACCTACAGCAACGGTAAGAGCACCGAGGATGACAAGTATGTTCTGACCGTAGACGGCTTTGATACTGCAGAGGCGAGCCTCAGCCGTTACGGCAGTGCTCTGGACATATCCATCATTGTTGACCGTTCCTCCTCTCATGCAGAACTCACCTCCACCAAGAAGCTCACATCCGAGAGTGCAATGAATACCTATCTGGAAACTCTGGATAAGCGTAAGTGGGCGGGTTATTACCGTGCTTCCTGCTGGCGCCGCAACAACAACAAGGGCGGCTCCGGTGGCAAGGCATATGTCTACCACATGCCCATGCGCTATTACAGAGGTGCATGGCAGATGCAAGTAGTTAAGAAAGCCTGTGATTGCAACGGCACCTCCCACAGAGACTATGGCATTGTAGAGTGGAACTCCACCGGTATGAAGCAATGCAGCCACGTTGGGTGGGTGTCTATGTCAGACGGCTTTGCTCTGTACAAGTCGTTTTGTGAGGCACAGGGCTACACGGTCTCCGGTGTTCCCTTTGAGATCGGACCCTGCCGTCTGGGCAAGACTCAGAGTGCCATCGAAGGATTCCTCCAGGATCTGTATAACAGCTTGCCTAAGCTCAAGCCCGGCACTTCCCATACGGTTTCCGTTATTGGTTATGGCAAGACCGTATTTATGGCTAACTATCCCTACAGCAATGCCAATGGTGGCTATAAGACAGCCAACAACTATTCTGCTTGTACCAAGACAAGCGTAAAGTTAGACCATACGAACTATGAGGCAGTCCTTAAGGCAATACGTGATACATATGTATTCGGTGCAACACGTACAGACTGTGCTTTGCAGGTTCTCACAGGAACAAAGAGTGAAATGGAGTCGAATGCCGGCAAGGGAGTCACCGCTACCAAGACAGACTATCTCCCCGACGCTGCAACCGGTAGAAAGCGCGTTGTTCTGCTTCTGACTGACGGTCATCCTTCTTCCAATCTGGAATTTGACGATGCTGTAGCCAACAAGGCTATCGCTGCAGCAAAGACCCTTAAGAGCAATAGCAGTACTAAGATTTACACCGTAGGCATCATGTCCGGATTGGATGCTTCTAAGGGATATACTTCCAGTTGGGCGACCGGTACGGATGCACAGAGATCCAATAATTTCCTCAACCTCGTATCCTCCGCTTATAAAACAGCAAGTAATATTAAAACTCCCGGATCTAAGACCACCGATGCTACTTACTTCTTCGCAGATACCGGCGCAGGCAGTGCATTGGGTGATGCAATGACAGGTGTTTGGAATTCCACTGCCCCCGGCATTACAGCTTCCGAGAAGAGCGGACCTGCATCCCTGTGGCTCTACGAGGAGTTCAGCCGAGAGTGGAAGCCGGATCCTGACGGTGTGGTCAAGATCTATGCTGCTCCCCATACAGGTAACGGCAATTTCGGTACCAAGGTACAGATCGGTGAGCACAAGATCACCAGCGGTTCTACCAAGCAGACCTATAGCGGCAAGGGTTACAAGCTCCATATTGAACCCTTTGACGATCAGCGATTTGCCTGTGTCCTCCAGTGGACGGATGCCAAGACCGCTTTCCTCCGTAATACAGAGCTCAGCACCGGCTCTGCAGCGACAGCCATGTCCGGCTCCCTCAATACCAAGAAGGGCTACAAGGTCTTTATGGAGATCCCCATTGAGGTAGACCGTAACAACACCATGGGCGGTAACAATATTCCTTTGACCACTTCTAACTCCGGCTGCTACCAGGCAAACTCTGCATCCGATACCGCAAAGGGCGCAAAGCTGTACAACTATACACAGCCCAATGCCAACGTATTCTGCTCGGTAGGCACAGAGCCTCATGACTACTTTATCTCTCTTGAGGACTATATTGCACTGATCACCGGGCAGGGGACTGATAATCTCAAGACCATATTGGATAATATGGTTCGTTTGCCCCAGAATCTGAAGCCTGCAAATGACAAGGGTCTGTCCAATTTGGACTATGTCAGCTTCGATGTTAAGCTCAGTTCCTCCAACGGAACGGTGCTTTATCACAAGGCAGCAGATTTCGGCAAGACTGCTCTTAAGTCCGATGTGTACAACATCAAGGACGCCCTTGCAGACCTGGCAACGGATCAGAAGTTTACCATGGTTGCCAAGCTGACCAACAAGACCCATAACGTTGACTCCTACGGCAGAGAGCCCTACGATGATGTAAATGAAACCTCCTATCCCAGCTATTATGTTCCCAAGTTTGCGGTTACTGACTTTGGTGACAATATTTCCGTACCTATGGGTCTGGAGGGACAGAATTCCTCCAAGATCACCAATCTCGCCGGTGGCAAGATCAATACTACCACCAATACCATGATCTTCGAAAACGGCAACAAGATACTGGGCACAACCGGCGCTACCTACACCTACGAAACCGCCAATATCCCCAAGAATGCTTCATCCAACAAGATCTCCCGTGAAGTCCACATCATCCCGGCAAACGTGGTAACATATGATGACAGTGTTATCACCTTTGAGAGTACTTGGAAGACCTTGGGTACCAAGACCTCCATTGAGCAGACCTTTGACAACACCACGATCTACGGTTACGATCCCAAGTATAACACCACCGGCGACTTCCACGGTTCCGTCCGTTATGCCGAGGTGGATGCTACCAACACTGCCAAGCAGGGTACCTTTACCTTCACCGGCACAGGCTTCGAGCTCCTGTCCCGTACGACCACCGATTCCGGCGTTCTGGTTGCCGAGATCTTTAGTGGTACCCAGGTTAAGGAAGAGGCTCTTATTAAGGGCATCCTGTGTAACACCTATCTGTCTACCGGCACCCACAATCAGGTTCCCGTCATCCGTTGGGATGCAGACTACGGCACCTACACCGTCCGTGTGACTGCTCTGTATAACATTGCATTCGCATTGGATTCCACCAAGCATCCCATTACCGATGCTCAGATCCGTGAGATCATGGGCTACAGTGAGGATGTGGATATGACCTACATCCCCTCTCAGGACAGATCTGCTACCCGTGCAGGTATCCGTCCCTCCTACAGGGGCTATGTTGACGGTGTCCGTATCTTTAACCCCGTACAGAGCAGTCCTCTGGTGGATAGCATCTACGCTATGGCAGGGGAGAGCATTGCAGACTTTGTAGATATGTACAACGTGGTATTGGATAGCACCAACTGGACCGGCGGTCAGGCTAACGGTATGCTCTATCTTGCCGACCAGGGAAGCAGTACAAACTCCTCCGCTACTACCAACAGCAATAGCGGTTTCCCCCTCCTGATGGAAGGCACCTCTAAGATCACTCTCGAAAAGGTCACGGTCAATGGTGAGGAGAGAACCTATTATCTCAATGCCTCCGGCAAGCGTTACACCTACAACGGCAAGGAATTCTGGTCCATGTATCAGCTTAACAAGGACGGCACCAAGGGCGGCTACTACTACTTCATTGATAACCCCAAGCCCACTGCCGACAAGCCTTATCTGACTCTGACTCGTGACCAGGTTCGCAGCATCCTGGGTGCTGATGCAGTGTTCTACACCTCTGCATACAAGAGCTTGGCTGCCAAGGGAGAGGTTCAGCTCGTTAACGGATCCGGCGTTGCTTTCGTAGGCAACGGTGACAAGGTATACCTTAGTGTCAGATCCGCCAACGGCAAGGCATGTAAGGTCCAGGTTTGGGACCGTGCCACAAGCAAGTGGATCGACTACAAGGATCCCAAGGGTGCAACTCCGTTGACCAATCTGACCTCTGCAACGGAGCAGTTCTATGATTTCTCTGCCTATAACAAGAATGGCGGCATCATCATTAAGAACGCAGGCGCAGGTCTGTTGTCTATTGTCCATGTTAAGACTTCTGCGGCTACCAAGGGTATTCAGATCACAAAATCCCTCGCTATCGAAGCTTGCAATGCTTTCGAGACTCCCATTGCCGAGACTGTGACCGATGAGCTTAAGCTCAGCCATTCTCTGAATCTGGGTAGCAATATCAGCATCAATTACATCGTATCCAAGGCTGCAGTAGCAGACTTTGACGGTACTCTCTTGGTTGCTGAGGTAGGGGGCAAGACCTTCTACATTAACGGCGAGGATAAGGGTGATTATATGTACTTCACCCTGGATTGCCTCACAGCCGCTCAGATGAATGACATTGTTACCGCACAGCTTAAGTGCTACAAGGGCGAGGAGACCTATGTTTCTCCCGTAGATGATTACAGCATTGCGGCCTATGCCTACACCATGATGAACAAGGAAGATATCGCTCCCGAGCTCAAGAGCCTGTGTGCAAACCTCCTGCGCTACGGCGCAGCTACCCAGATCTTCCTTGGCAAGACCGATGCAGGTCTTGCTGACGAGGAGATGACCGAGGAGCACAGAGCATGGCTGATTGATACCGAGACTGTGGAATTCGGCAATCATTTTGCTCTCTTAGAGGATGTGCAGGAGCCTACCGTTACCTGGTTCGGCAAGACTCTGGCTCTGGACAGCACCATTGCCCTTAAGTTCGTGGTAGATGCATCTGCATTCGCAGGGGATCCTGCAGAGCTCAGCCTCCGTGTGACCTATACGGATATATTTGGCGAGGCTAAGGAGCTGACCTTGGATGGGACGGTTTACAATGCAGAGAAGAATCTGTATCTGTTTACTCTGGATCAGTTCAATGCAGCAGAGCTGCGGACTGTGCTGACCTGCCAAGTTTATGCCGCAGATGAAGCAGTTTCTCAGACCATGATCTATAGCGCAGATTCCTATGCCAACGGCAAGACCGGCACCCTGCTGGAGCTGTGCAAGGCACTGTTTGCCTACGTAGATCAGGCCAAGACAGTCTTTGCAGGCTAATCCTTCAGGCTCCTTATTATCACCCCCATAACTACCAAGGGAGGGAAGCGAAAGCTTCCCTCCCGTTTTCTGCTTTCGATATGAGGATTCCCTTACCACGTAACACGTGTATTCCGATTTATGGAGCAGTTCGATTTCCGAATTTGTTCGTAGGGGCGACCTGTGGTCGCCCGCAAAATGTTTCGATTTTGTCGGAAAACTTGTGATAATCCCGCAATTTTGTCATTGTCGTTAAACGACAATGACCGGGCGACCACAGGTCGCCCCTACGGTGTTATACGATAAACTGATCGATAAATCGGAATTTAACTTCTTGTTTTCTTCGATAACAGGATGGCAACGGGGACGGCGGTGATACCGGCCACCAGCTTCGATAGGATCACGGGGCCTAACATCTTAGGCTCGTATCCAGCGGTAAAGCCCAGATGATCCCCGAATACAAAGGCGGCTGATACCGCAAAAGCAATGTTGACCACCTTCCCACGGCGATCCATTTCCTTGATCATGGAGAACATAGGGATGGAATTGGCAAGGCTGGCGATCATACCTGCGGCGGCTGTATCGTTCATACCCATGAGCTTTCCAATCTTTGTAAGGGGCTTTCTTAATGCCTTTGTCAGTGCCCACACCAAGGGGAAAGCGCCTGCCAGCACGAAGCCGATCCCAGCCACTACCTCTATGCCATCCATAATGGGAGCCATACCCTTGATTACCGTGATCCCTGTAAGATGTTGGAAGATCCCTGCGCCCAAGCCCACTGTGATGATCCCCACTATGATCCGTCCGAACCACAGGAAGCTCTTGATCACTGCCTTCTCAAAGAACCACAGTCCCACAACAATGATCAACGCAAACAAGACGATCGGCACTAAATTCCGAAGTACCATCCCAATAGAGAACCCTGCTGTTAAGCCTCCCACCAGTGCGCCAATGGGAATGGTGATGACTCCTGCCAGGATCCCCTTGGCAAAGTATGGATGATCCTCTTCCTCAATGATGCCCAAGGCAATAGGGATCGTAAATACCACCGTAGCACCCAGCATAGAGCCAATGATCAGACCGCCGAAACGGGCGGCTTCCTCTGTTTCAGCCAATTCATAAGCAAGGGGAGCGCCGCCCATGTCATTGGCAAGGATGGAGCCGGCGAACATGGCAGGATCGGCACCCAGGAAACGGAATACAGGCACCAGTACCGGCTTAAGCACCTGCGCAAGGACAGGGGCGAAGGCAAGGATCCCCAGCATAGACACAGATAGTGCCCCTATTGCAAGGAGCCCTTCCTCGAACTGTTTCCCCAATCCTATAGGACTGCCGAAGATCCTGTCTACAGCTCCCACTGCCATAAAGATTCCCATAAGCCATAGGATCATTTCATCAAGGGTCATGTTATCCACCTATCCTTCGTCCAGTATCCCTACGATCAGAGCATCCGTAGGACATTGGCATTCCTGCTTGGCAGTATAGCCTGTTACGATCAGTACCCGTTCCCCCACACCGGCACCGATAGGGTCTACCGCTACCATTTCCCCCAGTTCTGTCTGTATCCGTAATAGGGTGCGTCCCCCTAATAAGGAGTTCTTCCGGGTAGCCCATACAGCACCCTGTACCGTGCCTACGATCATAGCAGTGTCCTCGGGGGATGGTCTTTGTCATTGCTGATCGAATCCATGAAATCCTGTGCCAGTGGGGTCAGCCTGCCTGTAATTGGCTGTCCGGCATCTAATAGATTGCGGACTTCACGGACTGTTAGAATCTTCTGCTCCTGCTTCCTTATGACGTGGACTCCCAACTGCTTCATCCCTCTTTCGCAGGACAGGAGACGGGCGTATAATGCTCTGTTGCACCGATCTCTATATCTGCGATATTCCAGCCCATCTTCCCATAGGAGTACGGGAATACCCTTTACCAGAGCCTCAGTACAAGCTTCGTTAGGGAAGGTGAGAAGCTCCCAGCTTGTCATGGAGCCGATCACCACAGCCTCATACTCTCCATGCTCAACATATTCATATCCTGTATCCAAATAGGGCTTCTCACCAATGAGCAGAGCCTTGGGTGACGTAGCCTTGTTATGACAGCGCACTGTCATAACCTCTTCCACCACCCGTCTGATCATCTCCTCTGTTTCTTTGTCCATATCCTCATCTCCTGTCCATAAACCGGAATTTTTGTTTCTATTACGGTTCTATCATACCCAGGTCTCCCTTAACAAATCCGCAGGCATTGGCCTCGTCATAATCCAGATGGGCATAGGTGCGGAAATGAGGACTGACACGGACTGTTACATCCTCGAATACCAGGGGTCTTGCGCTCAGTGTCCTGAGGCGGACTTTTTGCCCGTCATGCAAGCCTCGATCCACTGCATCCTTAGGGGTCATGTGGATATGCCGTTTGGCAACAATGGCACCTTCCCCAATGGGGAACTGCCGTTCTCCGTTGGCAAGAGTCAGTCCCGGTGAGCCGGACACATCCCCACTGTCCCGTAGGGGGGCCTTGAGCCCCAGTGTCACACAGTCCGTCTGACTCAGCTCTACCTGGCAGACCTTACGCTCGGGACCCAGTACAGCTACCTTGTCTAACCGCCCCTTATCCGTGATCACAGAGATCCGTTCACGAGCAACAAACTGTCCCGGTTGAGACAGCTCACGCAGGGGAGTCAGCTTATGACCGTACAGAGCAAGAGCCGCCTCCGATGTCAGGTGGACATGCCTGCCCGAGGCTTCTAATTCGATGAATAATCGGTTGGTGATCTCTTCAATGAGCCTGTCCATGTGGGACCTTCCTTTCCTTCCTTCTCCCGCTCCTCCAGACACAGGATCCATAGCAGGGAAGACAGTCTGTTGAGTGCTGTGTGGATATCGGTTCGTTTGGGGAATGCCTTGTAGCTTAACAGCTCGGTCTCCCGTATCTGTGTGCGTATATAATTCAGATATAACAGCACCCTGCTGTCCTCCGCAGAGGGGAGAATATGGGGTGTACCGTAATATTTCTTAGGGTTGTGACTCCTATGATGGATCTCGTCGGCAGACATTCCGTGGAGGCACAGCTCCGGCACTGCCTCTCCCAGTACATCACAACGCATAAGCTGTCGGCATAGCTGCAGTACCTGCTCCAGCACCGGGATTGGGGCACCGATCTCCTTCATCCCTAAGAGAATCACCCCTTCGAGACTGTCCAGCTTCCCACGGAAAGCAATACGGTCATGGGTCTTTGGCACCAACTCACCGGGACGTAGGTGGGTCATGTGCTCCGGCTTCTTGGCTGTGGCATGGATCCCTCTGCGCTCTAACAGATCCCGTGCCGAGGGGGTGAAACGATCTGTAGGGGACAGGGTAAAGGTGCCGTTTTTCAGTGCCTGCTCTAAGGACCGTTCCGTATAGAGCATTACTTAGGCGTTTTATCCGGATTACCGTGGGGGAGGATCAGCTCTACCTCGTTATGGGGTCGGGGGATCACGTGGACGGAGATCAGCTCGCCTACCTTCTCTGCGGCGGCGGCTCCAGCATCCGTAGCGGATTTGACAGCACCTACGTCACCGCGTACCATGACTGTGACCAGTCCGCCACCGATCTGCTCCTTGCCTACGAGCTGGACATTAGCGGATTTTACCATTGCGTCTGCTGCTTCGATGGCACCTACCAGACCGCGAGTCTCTACCATTCCCAGTGCGTTTGTGTTAGGGATCATTGTTCATTCCTCCTGAGTTTGTTCAAAATTTCATGGGTCAGCTTTTCAATCAGCTCCCGATCTACGGTGGGGACAGGGGAGTGTGCCTGTGATTCCTCACCCCAGGCAACACGTCGGATGTTGATCAGATCCAGGGGGCTGATATTATTGGAGCTGGAGCTGCCGCCTACGGCACCACAGCCCAGGGTCAGGGCAGGGAACAGCCCCGTTGTGGCTCCTATCCCACCTAAGGAGGAGGGCGTGTTTACCAGGAACCGTGACACCGGGATCTTCCTTGCAAACCGTCTGATCACCGCCTCCTCAGTTGCGTGGATGGAGAAGGTATGACCTGCACCTTCCCCCTCCAGAACCTCTACCGCTCGATTTAAGATGGTATCCTCATCCTTCTCCACGAAGAACGCCAGTACGGGACACAGCTTCTCACGGGAATAGGGTCTTGTGGGGCCTGCCTCTGTCTCACGTGCTACTAAGACGGTGGTTTCCTTGGGTACGGAGATCCCTGCCATGGTGGCTATTGTATGGGCGGTCCTGCCTACTACCATGGGGTTGGTACTACCGTTGGGACGCAGTAGGATGGAGGCGACCTTCGCTGCCTCCTCTTTCTTTAAGAAATAAGCACCCTGTCTGCGGAATTCTTCCTTCACAGCTTCCTCACAGCAAGCCTCTATGATCACGCTCTGCTCCGAAGCACAGATCGTCCCGTTATCAAAGGTCTTGGATCGTATGATCCGTTCCACCGCCTTGGAAATCTCTGCAGATCTGTGGATATAGGCAGGACCGTTCCCCGCACCCACACCGATGGCAGGCTTGCCGGAGGAATATGCCGCCTTGACCATAGCACCGCCTCCCGTTGCCAGGATCAGCCGTGTGTGCCTATGGTGCATCAGCTCCTGAACCGCCTCCATGGTGGGTGTAGAGATACAGCTTATGCCGCCTTTGGGACAGCCTGCCTTTTCTGCCGCCTCTGCCAAGAGCTTAACCGTCTTACAGGTACATTGTACCGCACCGGGATGGGGAGAGAATACGATGGGGGAGCCTGCCTTTATGCTGATCATTGCCTTATAGATCACCGTTGAGGTGGGATTGGTAGAGGGGACGATCCCGGCGATCATTCCTACGGGGACACCGATCTCCCATAGACTCGGCTCCTGCTTCAGTATGCCAACCACCTTTAGATCCTTGATGGCTTCATAGACGCGATCTGCGGCAAATCGATTCTTCTCCGCTTTATCCTTGGGATTTCCGAAGCCTGTTTCTTCAGCAGCCAGAGCTGCCAATTCCTCTGCATGGTCCATGGCACAGTCCCGAATGGCTCTTACGATCCTATCCAGCTCTCCCTGTTCCATAGTACCCAGCACCTTCGAGGCTCTGTGTGCTTCCTCTGCCAGGAGCCGTACCTCCTGTCTGGAACGTAGATCCTTATCCAATTCCATATCGATCTCCTTTCACACTTATGGGCTGTGCCGCCACTTCACATACTGCCTCTGCGAAGGCGGTACAGGCGGCACGACAGGCAGATTCCGTACCTGTCAGCAATGCTCCTGCAAAATTGGTCTCCGTAGGAGGAAGATAGATCACTCCCGGCTCCACCCCTGCCGCCTTCATTGCCGCATCTATACCTACCATAGCTTCCAATGGGGGTGCGATCAGATAGGCAAGGGCACTGCCGTGAGGGACTTTGGCAACACTTGACAGGTAGCTGCCGCTCCGTGCTACGGTGTGGGCGAGGTATACCACATCACCCCGGTCATTGGCACTGTAGAATGCCACCTGCTGTACATGCTCTATTGCGGCACGGAGTCCGCTTTCTCCTTCGGAGGGTGTCTGCGCCCCCAGGATCCCAATGACCTCTCCTGCAAGAGCGGTAGAGGCATTGGCGGCGCCGGCATAGAGACTACGGGCATACACCACCTCCACAGCAGCCGCCTTGGTGGCGTGATCCAGAGCAATATAGGTTACGTCGTCACTGTCCGCAGTCAGTAGAGCCAGGGTGGGATAGTGCTTCTTTAATTTCAGTGCTTTGCACAGTCCGGGGGAGGCATTGGGGATCAGTCTTGCACTGAGAACACGGGGCGTTAACCGTTCACCCTTCATAGCTTAGATCCAGCCCCGATGCCTTCTGCTTCAGCATTTTTATGAGCAGTGCGGCAATATGGGCACCTGCTTCCACGGCAGGGATACCGTTTTTGTGGATATTGGAGATCACGGTACGTTTTGCCTCCGGGATCCCTCGGTAGGGACGGTAGGTAATATAGGCAGACATGGATTCTGCAGTTACCAGCCCCGGACGTTCTCCTACCAGCATACACAGTAGCTCACAGCCTGTGAGATCCCCAATGTGATCCCCGGATCCCACACGGCAGAACTGAATAAATGGGATGTGCTCCACGGTGATCCCCTCGTTCTTCAGTCCCTGTCGGATGGCGGCAGTACAATCCATGGCATTGGTCTCGATGGCTGTGGAGGACAGACCGTCACCGATGACGATCATGACCTTGGGCTTCTGCCAGGTTTGGGCAAGGAGCTTTTGGGCGCTTTCGTCGAAGATCCTGCCCAGATCCGGACGGGTCAAATATTGCTCCTTGTCCTTACAGCAGGTTTTAAGGGGGATCAAACCGTTCTTCTTGGCAAATTCTTCCCCAATGACCTTGAATACACTATCCTTTGCTACAGCATGATCTCCACGGAATCGGAGCATGGACTTCGTAGGATATCGGGGACCTGCACGTCCTACCCCCAGACGGGCAGGTGTCTTTCGCTTTAGCTCCAGATAGGCTTCGGGATTCCGGGGATCCTCCACCTCATACAGCTCACGCAGATCACAGGTGCTCAGATCCGTTGGAGATAAGTCATCTCTGACCGGCTCCGTGGGCTTGTAATCCGATCCCTTAACAGGAGGCTCATTACCCAGATCCTTCAACATTTGAGCTACAAGTGCCTTGATTTCTTCCTTATTCATGGATCCTCCTATTCTCTTACAGTATTACAACAATGCAGAGCCATCGCCTGCCTTGGCAGTCAGGACTCCGTTTTCTACGAAGCCCATGGTCTCCAACCATTTCTGGAAGGGTGGGATGGCACTTAGACCGAATACCTGTCTAAGGGTGGCAGTCTCACGGAAGCCTGTGGTCTGGTAGTTCAGCATCACATCGTCCCCGTGAGGGATGCCCATAAAATAGTTGCATCCTGCAGCAGTCAGCAGACAGGCAAGATTCTCTATATCATTCTGATCTGCCTTCATATGATTGGTATAGCATGCGTCACAGCCCATAGGAACCCCGGACAGCTTGCCCATAAAGTGATCTTCCAACCCTGCACGAGTCACCTGCCGTGCGTCGTACAGGTATTCAGGACCAATAAATCCAACTACAGTATTTACCAGGAAGGGCTTAAAATGCCGTGCAAATCCGTAGCATCGTGCCTCCATCGTAACCTGGTCTGCCCCGTAATGGGCATCGGAGGACAGCTCAGAGCCTTGCCCTGTCTCGAAATACAGCACATTCGGTCCCTCTGCAGTCCCATATCTCAGAGCCAGCTCCCGCGCCTGCTCTACAGTTGCGGCATCGAAGCCGAAGGCGGCATTTCCCTTGCCACTGCCTGCAATGGACTGGAAGATCAGATCCCCCGGGGCACCCATTTCCAGTGCCTTCATCTGGGTGGTGATATGGGCAAGGACACAGGTCTGAGTCGGAATATGATGCTTCTCCTTTACCTCACGGAACAGCTCCAGGATCCTTTTACAGCTCTCTACGCTGTCTCCCGCAGGATTCAGACCGATGACCGCATCCCCTGCACCGTAGCTGAGTCCTTCTAAGGTAGAGGCAAGGATCCCGTCTAAATCATCCCTGGGATGATTGGGCTGGAGGCGGCAGGACAGGGTACCGGGCAGACCGATGGTGGTATTGCAGTGGGCGGTGACAGGGATCTTCTTCGCACCGTAGATCAGATCCAAGTTGCTCATGAGCTTGGCTACAGCGGCGATCATTTCCGATGTGAGTCCCCGGCTGATCCTGCGGATCTCCTCGGTAGTGGTGGTTTCTCTTAGGATCCATTCCCTCAGCTCCCCAACGGTCCAATTCCGGATGGAAGCATAGATCGTCTCATTTAGGTCATCCTGTATGATTCTGGTGACCTCGTCCTCCTCATAGGGGACCACAGGATTTTCTCGCAGGGCTGACAGGGGTAGGTCTGACAGCACCAGCTTTGCCGCTACACGCTGTGCATCATCTTCAGCGGCGATCCCGGCTAAACGATCCCCCGACTTTTCTTCGTTGGCTTTGGCAAGGACCTCCTTCAAATCACGGAAGGTATATACCCGACCAAATAACCGTGTTTTCAATTGCAAGCAAATCACTCCTTGATATATGAATCACAATATCAGTGTCTTTACCACTACAGGCAGGACCTGACCTCCGGCAATGGGTCTGCCGATATCCAGATATGCGTGATCCGGCAGACGGACTCCATCCAGACACAGAAGGGGCTTTTGGGGCAGAAGGCTGGATACAGCCTGCCCCAGAGCCTTGCCCATATCCCGTTCTACAGACAGGAGCAGAGCGTCTCGATCCTCCATAGATAGGGCGATGGTATCTGCCAACCTGCACAGCTCGGAGAATCGGGGGTTCTGCTTTCCGCACAGGGACAGCACACATCTCTCTCCATGAGGAGCAACCTCCTGCAGTGCATTACGGATCCGTGAGATCTGCTCACTCTGAGGCAGGGACTCCTCCTCGGGGGACAGTCGGGCAACAGGCAGATCCTTTAGGGGAAAGGTCATATTGTGATAGAATATGGTGCTGCCGGACAGCTCTGTAGTATGCAGTCCTGCCCCCATAACGGTAGCTCCTATGGTCTGCCCCATAGGAATGTGGGGGACTACTGTCCACAGGGGAGATTGGCGTATAGCTTCCCCTAAGAACACCCCCAGATCTCCATAGGCATAGGGATCCCTTGGACTTTCCTCTATCAGATCTGCAACCCCACCCGAGAAGGACAGCAGGGGAGCGGTTCTGCAGACCTTGTCCGTGACAAAGTCTGAATATCTCTTGCCCTCTCTCAGACCCACCGCTTCTTCCAGGAGCTCACATAGGAACCGTGCTACCTCCTTAGGCGGGGAATCCGGAGTAAACACGTTCCTTAGGACGGGGGACAGATAACTGCACCTTCCCTCACAGAATTTCATCAGTCTACCCCCTACATTGAGACAGCCTGTATCCATGACCTGCCCGTGATCGAATAGGGCAAAATTTGTTGTTCCTCCACCAATATCCAGATTTAACACGGCACATTTGTGCTTACGGGAATATTCGGCGGCGCCGGAGCCCTTACCTGCAAGGATACTCTCCAGCGCAGGTCCTGCGGTAGCCACCACGAATTCCCCTGCATAGCCGGACAGAGCTTCCAGCACACTTCGGGCATTTTCCTTACGCGCAGTCTCACCGGTAATGATCACAGCCCCTGTCTGCACCTGATCCTTAGAGATCCCTGCTGCGTGGTATTCCTCACGGATCATATCTCTCAGAGCTTCTGCATGGATGACGGTTTCGGATAGCAGGGGAGTGAATCGGATCTGCCCACGGTACAGAACCTCCTTCTCTCCGATAACAAATTCCGGCACAGTAAAAGCAGTTGCATCATTGCGAACCTGCAGACGGGAGAAGATCACTTGTGTGGTGCTGGTCCCTACGTCAATGCCAACAGACAACAGATTCCCGGTCATATGCATTCCCTCAGGAGCTGTCTGCAGTCCTCAATCGTTACAGGACGGGGATTGGTCTGCGTACAGGGATCTGCTATGGCAGCTTCACACAGCTCGTCCATTCGTTCCATAAGCATCCTCTTAGGGAGTCCCCCTTCCGTAAGTGTCCGGGGCATACCCAATCGTTTCACTAAACGGGTGACTGCGAATATAGGGTTGCTTCCCAAACGGTCATATGGTGCATAGCCCTTGTTATAGCTCATGACATGTGGCAGGAGTATGGCATTCAGCTTCCCATGGGGCAGGTGGAACTCACCACCCAAGGCATGGGACAGACTGTGGCAGATCCCCAGTCCCCCTTGATCGAAGGCAAGCCCTGCCATAGTAGCAGCGCAGTGGAGCTCTCCGCGTACGGACACATCTCCCTCATAGGACAGGGGGAGGAGCTTCATCACCCGATCATATGCCGTAACTGCAAGCGCTTGGGTGAATACAGAGCTATGCTTACCGCCTACAGCCTCTACACAGTGGGATATGACATCCATCCCTGTATCTGCGATCAGCTTAGGGGGCAGATCCTTCAGCAAGCTGTCATCCAATATGGCCATATCCGGGCGGAGCTGATGGTCCACAAGTGGATGCTTTACCCCGTTATGAGTCAAGATCGCAAAGGCTGTGACCTCGGAACCTGTACCCGAAGTCGTTGGAATGGCAACAAAATAGGGACGGGAATTTCCCACGCTGACCATGCCCTTTGCACAGTCAATGGCACTGCCTCCACCCAGAGCGATCAACGTATCGGCTCCAAAGCTCTGCATTCGACTCAATCCCTCTGCAACTACAGATAACGGTGGATCCGGCTGAACCCGCGAGAAAATCTCCACCTGTCCCTTACACATGGCGACAATTCTGTCTGCTATCCCGTTTTCTCTGAAATAGGGGTCTGTAACCAAGAAATACCGTTGCCCCTCCAGCTCCCTCAGAGCATCCAGAGCATTGTTCCCGAACCGTATTCGAGTCTTTAACTCAAAGCACTGCATTCCATCGCCTCATTTCTGCACATATCATGCCCACAAATGTCCTGTCTCATACAGACATTCCATATAACACATACCTGTGCTTCAGAACTCAAAACACAAAATATAGTGAATTACCACTCATCTATTTGGTAAAAACACAATATTTTATCCTAAATTCAAAATAAGTATTGATTTTTCTCATAACCTGTACTATAATACAACAAGATTATGTTATTGACTTATAATATTTGTTTTAATACATGCGATTGTAGTAAAGGAAGTATTTGTATCATGAAGAAACAATACATCAAACCTATATTAGCCTACGAATCCTTCCAGCTTGCAGGTGCCATTGCAGGGGACTGCAACCTTAAGCTGGGTGTATATTCTTTCGTTTGTACCGCTGATGAGAACGGTCAGCCCAACGGCCCCAGCAACAACGGTGTTTTTTACGATTACAATAACTGCCAATATGACCTTACGGGACCTGAGCTGGACGGTGCCGATTCCATGTGCTACCACGGGCCCATTTTTACCGGAGGGACCGCAATTTTCCTCGCTTCCTAAGTCTGATCCTCTGACACAGGGATCTCAAGGAGTCATCCTTGAGATCCCCTTTATTTTTCAATTATCCATTGAATTCCTTGCAAAATTCAAAAAATTATGATATAATTTGTGAGAATTTTTGGAAAAACCTCTTGACTTTAACAGGTAAAACTGATAAAGTGTATATCGCACCACAACTTACTTCAGCTTCTGTTTATCAGCAAGCTCTATGACTACATCTAATTTGGGAGTACACTATGGTAATTTCTGATTTTCTTGAGAAGAACGCACGACTCTATGGCGAAGAGGTCGCTTTGGTCGAGATCAATCCCTCTGAGGAACGGGACAGAGCTACTACCTGGCGAGATTTCAGCCTGATTGAGAATACATCCCCGGACATGGCATACCGCCGTGAGCTGACCTGGTTCGAATTTGATTGCAAGGCGAACCGTTTTGCCAATCTCCTGCTGTCCCGTGGCATCAAGAAGGGGCAGAAGGTAGGCATCCTCCTTATGAACTGCCTGGAATGGCTTCCTATCTATTTCGGCATCCTCAAGGCAGGTGCCATCGCCGTACCTATGAATTTCCGCTATTCCTCCGAGGAGATCGCTTATTGTGTGGATCTGGCGGATATCGAGCTTCTGATCTCGGGACCGGAGTTCGTGAGCCGTTTGGAACCTATCATTGACAAGATGCCCCGGGTACGGATCCACCTCTTTGTGGGCAAGGATACCCCTGCTTTTGCAGAGTCCTATCGGGAGCTGGTCAATTATTATTCCCGTAGCGCACCTCCCGTTTACGTCCACGAGGATGATTTTGCAGCCATCTACTTCTCCTCGGGTACAACCGGCTTCCCCAAGGCGATTTTACATAACCACCGTGCCTTGGTAGGCTCCTGCTTTACCGAGCAGGCACACCACAGTCAGAGCCGTGAGGATGTATTCCTCTGCATCCCTCCGCTGTATCATACCGGTGCCAAGATGCACTGGTTCGGCAGTCTCCTGTCCGGTAGCAAGGCTGTCTTACTGCGTGGTGTCAAGCCGGAGTGGATCCTCCGTGCCGTCACCGAGGAGAAATGCACCATCGTCTGGCTCCTTGTTCCTTGGGCACAGGATCTGCTGGATGCCATCGAGGACGGTCGTATTGATCTGAATAGTTACTATTTGGATCAGTGGAGACTGATGCATATTGGCGCACAGCCTGTTCCTCCCAGCCTGATCCATCGTTGGAAGACCGTTTTCCCCCATCACCAATACGACACAAATTACGGTCTGTCCGAGTCTATCGGTCCCGGCTGTGTCCACTTGGGTGTAGACAACATCCACAAGGTAGGAGCCATCGGCAAGCCCGGCTTCGGCTGGAAGACCCGTATCGTAGATGAGCAGGGCAATGACGTGCCTCAGGGTGAGGTAGGGGAGCTGATCGTTCAGGGCTCCGGTGTCATGCTCTGCTATTACAAGAATCCCCAGGCAACCCGCGAGGTTCTTCAAGACGGTTGGCTCTTTACAGGAGATATGGCACGTGTGGATAAGGATGGCTTTATCTACCTGGTAGACCGCAAGAAGGACGTAGTTATCTCCGGTGGCGAGAATCTATACCCCGTTCAGATCGAGGACTTCCTCCGCGAGAATGACAAGATCAAGGATGTGGCTGTCATCGGACTGCCGGATCCCCGTTTGGGCGAGATCGCCGCTGCCATTATCGAGATCAAGGAGGGCATGATCTGCACCGAAGAGGAGATCAACGAGTTCTGCAAGACAATGCCCAGATATAAGCGTCCCCGCAAGATCATTTTTGACAAGATCCCCCGCAATCCCACGGGCAAGATCGAGAAGCCTGTACTCCGTGAGCGTTACTGCTCCGGTCGTCTGGTAGAGGCTCAAACCACTCATTAATCACAGGGAGGAACATCAATGAAGCAGTTAATGCTCGGTAATTTTGCCCTTGCACGAGGGCTTTACGAGGCGGGATGTAGCTTTGTCTCCAGCTATCCCGGAACTCCCAGCACGGAGATCACCGAGAGTATTGCAGAGTATCCCGAGATTTACGCAGAATGGGCCCCTAACGAGAAGGTCGCTATGGAAGCTGCCTTCGGTGCCTCCTTAGCAGGCAAGCGGAGCTTCTGCGCCATGAAGCACGTTGGACTCAATGTTGCGGCTGATCCTCTGTTTACCATTTCTTATACCGGAGTCAATGGGGGCATGGTCATTGCCGTTGCAGATGATCCCGGTATGCATAGCTCCCAGAATGAGCAGGACTCCCGTTCCTATGCCAAGGCTGCCAAGGTCCCCATGCTGGAGCCATCGGACTCTGCTGAGGCACTTGCCTTTGCCAAGCTTGCCTATGATCTTTCCGAGGAATTTGATACCCCTGTTCTCATTAAGACCTGCACCCGTGTTGCCCATTCTCAGAGCACAGTGGAGCTGTCTGACCGTGTAGAGCATCCCCGTAAGGACTATGTCAAGAATCCACCCAAGTACATCATGATGCCCGGCTATGCCAAGCTCCGTCATCCTGTTGTCGAGGCGAGGTTGGCATCCTTGGCAGACTATGCCGCAACAGCTCCCTGCAATCGGATCGAGGAGGGCAGGGACCGATCTATTGGCATTATTACCGCCTCCACCTCCTACCAGTATGTCAAGGAGGTCTGCGGTGACCGATTCCCCATTCTCAAATTGGGCATGGTATGGCCCATTTCCGAGTCTGCAGTCCGAAGCTTTGCCGCCCGTGTTGACCGTCTTGTGGTTGTAGAAGAAGGGGAGGGCTTTATTGAAGTATTCTGCCGTAATTTAGGCCTCAATCCCGATGGCAAAAATCTCTTCTCCAACATCGGGGAGCTATCCCCTAATCTGGTTGCCAAGGGCTTGGACATTGCCTATGAAGAGGGCGCTTCCATAGAAGAACCCATTCCTAACCGTCCTCCTGCACTGTGTGCAGGCTGTCCTCACCGTGGCATTTACTACGTACTGTCTAAGCTGAAGCTCACCGTGATCGGTGATATCGGATGCTATACCCTTGGCGCCATTGCACCCCTCAACTCTCTTGACAGCGTGATCTGTATGGGTGCCTCTATTTCCGGCATCCATGGCTTTAACAAGGCTATGGAAGGGCAGTCCGACTCCAAGACCGTAGCGGTGATCGGTGACTCTACCTTTATGCATTCCGGTATGACAGGTCTTGTAAATATTGCTTATAATAACTCCAACAGTACAGTGATTATTCTGGACAATTCCATTACCGGAATGACCGGCCACCAGCACAATCCCACCACCGGCTACAATCTTAAGGGAGATCCTGCTGCTAAGGTGGATCTTGAGGCACTGTGCCACGCACTGGGTATTGACCGTGTACGGGTAGTAGATCCCTATGATCTCAAGGCATGCGAGACCGCCATCAAAGAAGAGCTTGCCATCGCTGCTCCTTCTGTGATCATTTCTCGCAGACCCTGTGCACTGCTGAAATATGTCAAGCACAATAAGCCCCTCAAGGTGGATACCGCCCGTTGTGTTTCCTGCAAGATGTGCATGAAGGCAGGATGCCCTGCTATCAGCTTCGTCGACGGCAAGCCTCAGATAGATACCACCCTGTGTACCGGGTGCGGTATCTGTAAGCAATTGTGCAAATTCGACGCTTTACAGGAGGGCTGAGCTATGACTAAGAATATTATGATCGTAGGTGTAGGAGGACAGGGGAGTCTCCTTGCCAGCAAGCTCCTGGGCAGACTCCTTCTCAACAAGGGCTATGATGTCAAGGTCTCCGAGGTCCACGGTATGAGCCAGCGTGGTGGCAGCGTTGTGACCTATGTCCGATTCGGTGAGAGGGTTTATTCTCCCGTTATCGATAGGGGACAGGCTGATGTGATCGTTTCCTTCGAGCTCCTTGAGGCGGCACGATGGACCTCTTACCTCCGTCAAGGGGGCAAGATCATCACCAATATCCGTAAGACCAATCCCATGCCCGTCATTACCGGGGCTATGGAATATCCCTCTGATCTGGAATCCAAGATCCGCGGCTTAGGCATCGATCTGGAAGCAATGGATGCACAGTCTCTTGCAGAACAGGCGGGAAGCACCAAGGCTGTAAACCTGGTCCTTATGGGCCGTCTGTCTCGCTACTTCGATTTCACCCTCGAAGAGTGGGACGAAGCCATCACCCAATCTGTCCCTCCCAAATTCCTTGACCTGAACCGGAAAGCCTTCCTCTTAGGCAGAGGAGAATAACCATAAAGATAAAGGGTTTGACTCACCAATGCAGTGAGCCAAACCCTTTGTGATTATAATTCTTGTTTGATGCAGTAAGTGAAATGTAGCAGATCCACCCACGCCTACTTGTATTTCCCATGGCGTAGCCAAATTTCATACCTGTGGGCATTTATATGATTTGCGAAGGTGCTTTTGCAACTTCACTTCTAATGTTGTCATAGATATCATACCCGTAGGGTATATCAACCGTGACCGCAGGGAACGGATATCATTGAACCCCTCTGAGCCAACGGCTCAGAGGGGTTATTGGTAACAGTTGATAATAATGATACGGTTTCGTATGGTTGCATTAGGGTTGTATCGGAGCAGCAACCCTCGGTGAGAAAAATGCAATCCTCGTAAAAGGAGTTAGACAAATTCCAATTTGTCGAGCTTTTCGATTTCCGAATTTGTTCGTAGGGGCGACCTGTGGTCGCCCGCAAAATGTTTCGATTTTTGTCGGAAATCTCGTGATAATCCCGTAATTTCGTCATTGTCGTTTAACGACAATGACCGGGCGACCACAGGTCGCCCCTACGGTGTTATACGATAAACAGCTCGATAAATTGGAATTCAACGTTCTATTCGTTTTTTGGTTTAATCTTTAGTAGCACTTTCTATGCATATGCCAAAAGGCCAAGCAGTTGATTGTTCATTTCATCTGTATTACCAAGCACAATCACTTTGCAATTATCGGTAAAACGAATATTTTGCCATGTTCCGTCCTTTACCATATAAGACAACTTTTTCTGGTTTTCCTGCGCAATATTTTTAGTGTTGATGATAATAAATACAATTTCTGCGCTTTCGTTATTAAGAATAAATTCCTTTAGTGATTCATATGCCAATTCATTTGACGGACAGCTATTATCTGCGTTTATTTCAAAATATGGATAATTCTTCAGTTTTTCTAAATAACTTTCGTCCTTAAGATATACTGGGGATTTACTTTCAAAGATACTGTATTCACATCCTTTTGTCCTACTATATTCATCAGATGTATCACGAAAAAACGGACACATATTATTTATATTTTCCATAACAACACTCCTCCAAATTCAAGTTTGTCTAACAAATTATAACATAGTTAGGTGAGAATTCAATATTCAAAAATAAGACCGACCATTCAGATACTTCTCGCATCAAAATGATCGGTCTTATTTGGCAACAAACGCAATTTTCGATACGGGTTGCATTGGGTTGCAAAGTTGCATTGAAATGCAACCCAAGAAGTGTATGCAACCGACCGTCAAATTGGAATTTACAAAGCTTTTCCACCAGATACTTTGATTACCTGTCCTGTAATCATTCTTGCCTGTTTACTTGCAAGGAATAAAACAGTTTCTGCAATATCTTCTGGTTGAATTAATTTTCCCATTGGAATTAAAGGAACAACTACTTTTTCAAATTCGTCATCAATCCAACCTGTTTGAGTTGGACCAGGTGAAACACAATTTACAGTTATTCCATAC
>JAZRGR010000099.1:0-5148 GCA_045644345.1 Faecousia sp.
ATAAAGGGGTTCTCTTCTGTTCCTTCGCGAGCAGTGAAAACACCGCTGGATATAACGCTCATAGCAGGATAGCTGTTATCCACAGGAATTGCGGAAACAGCAATATAAACAACATCGCCTTCCTCAACTGCAACAGAAACAGCAGTGTAGGTCAGCTCATCGCCAAAGACAGTTTCAACACCATCTTCCAGCAAAGTTGTGATCAAGCCGCTGGCCGTATTGGTCAGAACGATATCCGCAGTCAAATCTGCCTTAGCGGATGCAATCTGGAAACTCAAAACACCGGCCTTATCCGCAGTCCAGCTGTAGTAGTAACCGTCATTGTCACCGGCTTCCAGGGTGGTCTGCATATCGCCCAGCTCGTCGATCACTTCGGGGTTGTTATAAGCACCCAGGGGGAAGGTAAACTTCACCTGAGCATTCAGATTGGTATAGCCGTTGTTCTTAATATTGAACGCAAGGGGCTCATGCATGCTCGCAGCAGAAACGCCCTTGATCTCAACAACGCCGTCTACAGAATCCACGGAAACATCGCCAAAGCTCACAGTAAAGTTACCTTCACCGGAAACGGTCATGATCATATCCTGAATTCTGGAGATGTTGTAGTACAGAGTCTTGCCACTGGGAACAGAAATGTCAGCAGTGATGACAGCGCCATCGTCGGTGTTATCATCCAGAATCTCGATAGGCTGGCTCTCAGAACCCTGCGCAGTCTCAAACTGAGCGGTAAAGGTCAGTTCACCGGGAATATATGTCTCGGGATCATCTTTATCAAAGATATTGACATGGACCTCAACAATTCTTCCGCTTTCTACAGTGACATCAACCGTTTCACTGGTTGTAACAAACGCACCATCATTTTCATAACCATCACTATAGTGGGTTTCATAAGTGATGCCTTCAGCAACCACATAGAATTCCCAGCCATAGTCGAGGGTCTCGGGGTCGGGCATGGTAATGGTCAGCGTACCAGTCTCGGTAGGTGTCCAGGTATAGACCACCTCATCGCCTTCCAGCACTGCGGTATTGGTACCGATCAGCAGCTCCAACCCCTCTGCAGCAAAGGCAGAGAAGGGAACCATCACAAGAACCATAACCAGCGCCAAAAGCATCGCCATTGTTCTTTTCATTTATTTTCCTCCTTAATGGTTTTGGGGGATATATGTATCAAGCAACAGCCTTCAGAGTAATGGTCACCTCATAGCCACTGCCGAAGGGGAATACATGCTCTTCGGTTGCGTAATCATAACCTGCAGGCAGAGTCAGCAGCTTTGCCTCGTAAGAACCCTCTTCCATAACAGAGAAGGTTGCCACACCGCTGGCATCGGTAGCAGAAGGCATCATGCACAGCTCGCCCTGGCAGATCTGCACCATGGTGCCTACCACGGGGTTGCCACCCTCGTCCACAACCTTAACGGTAAAAACAATACCGGCGGGAACAGCCTCAGCGGGCTCTTCCTCTACGGGAGCCTCTTCCACAGGTGCCTCCTCCACAGGAGCTTCCACAACGGGAGTCTCTTCCACGGGAGCCTTTTCGCCACATGCAACCAGGCCCAGCACCATTACCAGTGCCAGCATCAGCATAGACAGTCTCTTCAAATTCATTTTTCTTTCCTCCTATTATTGTTTGTGGGCATTTGCCCTTGTATGTCCGCGCACCGTGGACATACATCTTTCAAGCCCACACTTGCACTTATACCATTGTACTATGATACCATTTCCCCGCCCCAAATGCAAGAATATTTTCCAGCAGATTCCAATTCATTTGCGCAAAAATTCCCATCGCAATATAAATAAAAACGGGAGAGGTCGAAACCTCTCCCGTTTGGGGATATTGTGAGCTGTTTACTCGAAATAGCAGCAAGCAAACATCCAAGCGATCTCCAGGTTGATGCTGGTATCCAGTGTTTCATCCTCCAGCTTGAACAAGAGGTTACCCTTGCTGTCTGCAGGATCCCACCAACCCATATATGTACCGCAGCGCTGGATCATATACACAAGATCCTTCGTCATGGGGTACACACCGTATTCATTCAGTTCTGCCATATCGCAGTAGCTGAGGATTGCAGCGGTGTAGTCCTCCTTGATGTAGTTGCCGGTCTCATCGTAGTCGCCCCAGCGGAAGGCCGTACCCATGCTTGCATCCACACCGCCGACCATGGCATTGATATGGATATAGGGAGGCACACCTTCATTGGCGTCTGCTGCCAGCTGTACATACATCACAGGACCATCTATAGAGCCTAAGTGGTAGCACTTATCGCTATCATTGTACACCAACTGATACGTATCAGTAGATGCGGTCAGGTCCACCTTCGTGGGTGTCTTTCCGGAGGGCAGTCCCTTTACCTCAGATGCAGGCAGCTGAGGCTCATAGGGAATCCAGGGCAGATCGGTAATATCGAACTGGGCGTCACCCAGGCGGGTAATTACCAGAATACCGTCTTCCACACCGGTGATACCAATATAGTAGTTGGCACCCAGGTAGCCTTCACTGATGGACAGGGTAAATGCATTGCCCACATAATCCAGGGTATTCTCCGTCAGATCGTTAGGCATGCCCGTGCCCCAATAGCTGATCACAGCACTGGGATCGGAGACTTGGAAGCGGTAAGTACCCTGCTGCTCAGGATAGAAACCGTAGTAATTCACCACATTGGACTGCATGCTTACATAAGTGCCGCCCAAGCCAACCAGCTGATACTGGAAGGTATCCCAGTGAGTACCGCCTTCGCTGGGAAGGACCGAGGTGACCGGGATGGTCAAGGTAGTCGTACTGGGAGTGAGCACCGCAGTAGCATCCTCATAGTAGCAGCCGCTGCTGGAGAAGCTCAGCTTTACTGTATAATCGCCGGGCTTCTGCACCGTATTGAAGGTGCCGTTTGCATTGGTCATACCGCCGTCTACCAGCTTATCGCCGGACCACAGCTGTACGATTACATTGCCCATAGGCACATTGCTGTAGTCGGTAACATTGATGGTATAGGTGAGGAACTGATTTTCACCGCCATCCTCCTCGATAATCTCAGGAGGCTCGATGTATTCTGTAGTTTCCTCAGTGCTGTTGGGATCTTCGGCTTCGTTGTAGCTTTCGCCGGGATCCACATAGGCATCCTCATCCACATCGTCGCTGGGAGGATCTCCTGCGGTCACCGCTGCAGAAAATGCGATCTTCTTGGAGGGAACATTTCCCTCTGCATCTGCCACTGCCAACAGCTGAATGCGGACCACATCGCCCTCGTTTACGGGGATAGATACGGTCTTTGCACCTTCTGTTTCGGTGGCATTGTCAGTCATCTTGGGTGTTGCGGCAGTACCCGCACGGCTGAGCACCACATCGATGCCGCCGGAGGTGTCTTCCTCATAACCTCTGACCTTGGGAATGGTAACGGTCATAATACCGGACTTATCCGCTACCATTGCGTAGTAGTAGCCATCTACATCGCCGGCATCAAGGGTCTTTTTGATGGTACCGCTGGTGTAGAACTCCGGATTCTGACGAGAACCCAAAGTATCAAATGCAACTGTCACGGTATAGGACGCTGCCTCAGTACCGTTGTTACGGATGCCCAGCAGACCGGTGACCTTCTCCTGAGAGGCAGGCACTGTCACACTCTGCTGCTCCGTCTCGCCCCAGATCAGCATTGCATCACCGGAAACAGAAGCGGTTGCGCCGGCTACATCCTTGACCTTGTAGTACACCGCACCGCCAGCGGGGATGGATACTGTGTCAAAGGTGCTGAACACGCCGTTGCAGATATAGGGGTTCTGCTTAGAGCCCAAAGGATACTTGAGCTTTGCGGTAATGGTCTGGGCAGTGCTGCCGCCATTGGTGAAGCACACCAGGGCGGGATCTGCATCCTGCTCCAACTGCACCGTCACCACACCCTCAACGGGCGCATAGACTGTATCCTTATAGGAGACACGGGCGTTTTCATCCGCCACAGTCAGTTTCATAGCCGCCACCTGAGACATGCTGTACCATACACTTTCCCCGGCCGCCAGGGTGCGGGTGGTGATGGTCGTCTTATTGGTCACGGCAACGGGATTGTTCTTAGTGCCCCAGGGATGACCCACACGGACGGAGTACTTCTCCATCTGGCTGCCGCTATTGCGGAAGGCCACCAGCGCCGGGTCGGCATCTGCCGCCAGCTCCACAGTGACGGTTCCGTTCTGAGCGGTATAGGTCTTTCCGTTATACTCGATCACTGCATCAGGATCGGAGATGATCAGGGCTTGTCCCCCAACGCCTGCCAAGCTGTACCACACCTCTTCGCCGCCATTCAGGCCACGGGTGGTGATGTAGGTATAGGGCTTGTCCAAAGCTACGGGGTTATTCTTGGTTCCCCAGGGGAAACCAATGTTTATGCGGTAGCTCTCGGTTTCTTCGCCACCGTTCATAATGGCGATCAGCACCGGCTCCTGCGCATTCTCAGGAATGAGAAGTGTCACCATGCCGTCTTCTGCCCGATGCTCCAAGCCATACATATAAACGATGGCGTCTTCATCCAGCACACGGATGGTCATTCCGGCAGCACCGGAAATATTATAGAACTCTGTATGGTAAGGTCCCAGCATCGAGGTAATAATGGGGAATTCCCCGTTTACCCCAATGGGATTTTGCACACTGCCGGGCTCATAGACCAGCTTCACCGTCAAGTTGGAGGCGTTCTCCGGGAAGGTAAAGCTCTCTGCGGGAGAGGCATAACCTGCGGGAATGCCACCGTACAAGGTCACGGTGTAGTTGCCTTCCAGCTGATTGACGGTATAGATACCGCTACTGTCGGTATTGCCGTACACAGAGGAAGATGCGGAGCTGATCATAACCACCACATCGGGAACGGGATTGCCATTGGGATCCAGAACCTGAACAGAGTAGTCCAAATACCGCAGGGTCTGCAGCTGCAGATCCAAAGTAACAATGGTATCCGTCAGCTCATATTCGGTCTTCTCCAGCTTGTAGCCCTCGGGAACACCAATGGTAACAAGGTAAGGACCGGGAACCAGATCTATCGTCAAAGTGCCGTCCTCACCGGTAACCTTGGTCTCGTCCACAGTCCGCTGGCTTCCCGGCAGCTTGCCGCCAGGCCGCGCCGGGGCCACCAGCGGCTGATACTCAGGCGGCAGCAGCTTCATGGTCTGCACCAC
>JAZRGR010000100.1:0-10570 GCA_045644345.1 Faecousia sp.
TGCAGATCTATGCAGGGAACACCCCTGTATCTGCCACCCTGCAATACAGCCCCGATACCTATGGCAACGGCAAAACAGGCACTCTCTTAGATCTGTGCAAGGCACTGTTTGTCTACTCCGACAGTGCAAAGTCGTATTTCGTCCAATAATTCCACAAGTTGGGGCTGCTTCCCGTGATCCACATATCACGGGAAGCAGCCCTTCACGTATTTATGCTGTAAAGTAGACCTTAGCGGCGTCGGAATATGCCATGAGTGCCTTGCAGACGGTCTGCAGGTCGGCAGGCTTGCCGTTGCCGTAGGAGGATGCGGAGTATTCCAATGTGGCAGAGACTCTGGTATCCCCCTCATAGACGGCTACGCTGACAGCGGAGCGGAGCTCTGCGGCAAGGAGCCCGTCAAAATCAAAGGCATATTGTGCTCTGTCTGCCTGGTAGAGAACTGGATCCGCAAGGGTGACGGTTACAGTCTGTCCTGCGGTATTGGTATAGGTCACGCGGAGAGACAGCTTCGTAGGATCTCCTGCGTAGGAGGCTGCGTTAAAGACGAACTTTAGCGTCACCTTGCTGTCCAGGATCAGGGACTTGCCTGCCCAAGTAACCTTGGGATCTGCCAGATCATCAAGGGTACGGTTCACAGTCTCAAAGCTGACTGTGTTCAGATCTGTCAGCAGTGCTCTCTGCTCTGCAGTCAGGGAAGCATCGGGGAGGTTGTCCGTGCAGTAGTTCTTGTATTTCTGGGTCAGAGTGCCGTAGCGCAGGAGGTTGGTGCACAGGACCTTGAGGCTATGGACAGTGGTGTCCTTGTTAAGCTGGGCATAGGCATAGTCTGCTATGCTGTAGAGATCTTCCTTGGAGACGAAGTCCTTGCCCTCCTTGGTCATGTGGAGGGTTGCCTTGACCTTGTGGGTCATGCTGACAGCATTGAGTCCCTCAAGGGTGAAGTAATAGAAGATGCCGTTCTGTACAGGGTGGATCACCTGGGTACGGGTGCCAACCTGTACATTATTCTCGAACACAGGGATCTCGCATTCCAGATAGTAGCTGTCGTAGTCCGTCAGATAGTCATAGCGGACAGCATAGTTGATGGAGATATCACTTGCCAGATTGAGAGAGTGCTGGATCACAACAGCCTCGTCAACCGTTGCATCGGGAGCAAGGGTCGCACCGCAGACGCAGGCACCGGAGGCATAATCATGGGCGGCAGTGGTGGTCTTGGAACAACGGATACAGGTGCCTGTGTGGGTATCACCGTTGTCGGTGTAGGAGTAGCTGTGACCCAGACGGGGCAGGACGGTCTGCTGTTTCACCGTCACACCACAATCGGCACAAATGCTGCCCTCAGACAGGCCGGATGTCAGACAGCCCGGCTCCTTGCCGGGAACGATCTGCTCTCTGTGGGGAGCAATGGGGAGGACGGTCTGTGCCGTGAGGATCTCGCCGCAGACTTCGCAGTGGGAACCGTCGGACAGACCTGTTGCGCTACAGGTGGGAGCGTAGCCCTTGTCAGTGACTGGAGTGTGGGGCAGAGTCTCGATCACAGTACCGGCAGAGAGGGTGGCGTTACAGACGGCACATACAGTATCCCCTGTGTAGCCGGGGGCGGAGCAGGTGGCTTCCTTGGCATTTACGAGGGTGGGGGGATGGTCAGTTACAGCAATGGACTGGGTGTAGCTCCGTCCGCAGGAGCAGGTCAGAGTCTTGGAGCCCTCGGCGGTGCAGGAGGGCTGGGCAGTGACCTTCTCGGTATAGGTATGGGCGGTGGCGGTAAAACCTGCATAGACCTTCATATCTGCCTTTACGTTGGACAGAGTGGCGGCAGAGCCTCCTACAGCGGTCAGCCATTCCTTAAAGGCATAGTGGTTTGCATCGTCGTATGCCTTGGTGGGAGTGGCTGCAGTGTACTTGGCAGTCTCGCCCTCCTTGACCTTAACAGTCTGAAGGGTTGCACCTGCCTCGTCGCAGAAGGTTACGGTGTATTCCGGAGTGACTGCAAATTCCTTCTTGAGCTTGCCGCAGAAGTCATAGTCCTCATAAAAGCCGTACTTTCCTGCATTGGCAGAGAAATACATAACTCCATCATGAATATCGATGCTCTCAAATTCCAGGAAGTATTGATAGTATGATGAAGTAACGAAGATGCTTTCAGCAGGGATCGCCTCAACGCTCTTGATATTTGGAATATTCTCAATATCGTAGCAGAAGATGTAGTTATCCTTTGCAGTGGCTGTGGTCTGACTGCCGGTCAGGACATAGTACAGCTTGCCGTTATCGTAGGTCATGCCCTGTACACCGTAGTAAGAATCGCCGTTACTATCCTTATAGCGGTAGGTCGGAGCACCTGTAGGAGTCGGTGCAGTCATATAGTTGATGGTGAATACATATTTGCAATCTACCACACCGCTAGGCTGATCGTGACCGATCTCTATGGTATAGATATACTTTCCATCGGCACTCATAAGCGTAACATGGGTGTCCGTCTGCTTATAAACGGTTAAGCCCGTGAAGTCCATATCATCCGTTCCGTATTCGATGACATCGTAATAGGCCACCTTCTCAATGGTATTGCCTGTGACCTTGAACTTCCAGATACTGTGGGTAGAGAAGCTACTGTGAGATCTGTGATACATGGTAGCCAAATACAGATAGGTAACACCATTGTGAACTACGGCACACATATCATTGCCATGACCCAGAGCGAGGAAGTTGGTTAAGCTGGTATCGTAGGTAACCTTCATCAAGACAGTCTTGCCCGTAGCGATATTCGTCTGATAAAAACGAGCCTGGTTGTTATTGCCGCTGATCATCTTGAAGGTATAGATATACTTGCCATCGGTACACATACCTTGCGTTGCAACGTAATCGTTGGGGATGTCTCCGATCTTGGTAAAGCCGGAATCGCTGATGGATAGTGCAGATGCATAGCCGGAAAACAACCCTATCACCATAGCCAGCACAAGTAGCAGAGACATAGTTCGGATCATCTTTTTCATACTATCATTGCTCCTTTATGAAAGTAATAACATTTTTATGCAGTAAAGTAGTCCTTAGCTGCGTCAGAATATGCCATAAGCGCCTTGCAGACGGTCTGCAGGTCGGCAGGTTTGCCGTTGCCGTAGGAAGATGCGGAGTATTCCAATGTGGGAGAAACTCTGTTGTTGCCCTCATAGACAGCTACGCTGACAGGGGAGCGGAGCTCTGCAGCGAGGAGTCCGTCAAAATCAAAGGCATACTGTGCTCTGTCCGCCTGGTAGAGAACAGGATCCGCAAGGGTGACGGTTACAGTCTGTCCTGCGGTATTGGTATAGGTCACACGGAGAGACAGCTTCGTAGGATCCCCACCATAGGAGGCTGCGTTAAAGACAAACTTAAGAGTTACCTTGCTGTCCAGGATCAGGGACTTGCCTGCCCAGGTGACCTTAGGCTCTGCCAGATCCTCAAGGGTCCTGTTTACCGTCTCGAAGGTAACGATATCCAGCTCGGTCAGCAGTGCTCGCTGCTCTGCAGTCAGAGCGGCATCGGGGAGATTGTCTGTACAGTAGTTCTTGTACTCCTGGGTCAGAGTGCCGTAACGCAGGAGATTGGCACACAGGACCTTGAGGCTATGAACAGTGGTGTCCTTGTTAAGCTGGGCATAGGCATAGTCTGCTATGCTGTAGAGATCTTCCTTGGAGACGAAGTCCTTGCCCGCCTTGGTCATGTGGAGGGTTGCCTTGACCTTGTGGGTCATGCTAACAGCATTGAGCCCCTCAAGGGTGAAGTAATAGAAGATACCGTTCTGTACAGGGTGGATCACCTGGGTACGGGTGCCAACCTGTACATTATTCTCGAACACAGGGATCTCGCATTTCAGATAGTAGCTGTCGTAGCCTGTCAGATAGTCATAGCGGACAGCATAGTTGATGGAGATATCACTTGCCAGATTGAGGGAGTGCTGGATCACAACAGCCTCGTCAACCGTTGCCTCGGGAGCAAGGGTTGCACCGCAGATGCAGGTGCCGGAGGTATAATCATGGGCAGCAGTGGTGGTCTTGGCGCAACGGATGCAGGTGCCGGTGTGGGTGTCGCCGTTGTTCACATAGGAGTAACTGTGACCCAGACGGGGCAGGACCGTCTGCTGTTTAATGGTGGCTCCGCAATCGGCACAGACGATGCCGTCGGTCATGCCCGAGGACAGGCATCCGGGCTCCTTGCCGGGAACGATCTGCTCTCTGTGAGGAGCAACGGGGAGGACGGTCTGTGCCGTGAGGACTTCACCGCAGATATTGCAGTGGGAACCGTCGGAGAGGCCTGTTGCGGTGCAGGTTGCGGCATAGCCCTTATCGGTAACGGGGCTATGGGGCAGAGTCTCTATGGCAGTGCCGGTAGCCAGTGTGACATGACATACACTGCAAACGGTATCGCCGGTGTAGCCCTCTGCGGAACAGGTTGCCTCCTTGGTATTGACCACAGTGGGGGTGTGGCCGGTTGCATCAATGGCTTCGGTATAGGTTCTGCCGCAGGTGCAGGTCAGAGTCTTGGATCCCTCAGCAGTGCAGGAGGGCTGGGCAGTGATCTTCTCTGTATAGGTATGGGCTGTTGCGGTAAAGCCTGCATAGACCTTCATATCTGCCTTTACGTTGGACAGAGTGGCGGCGGAGCCTCCCACAGAGGTGAGCCATTGTTTAAAGGTGTAGTGATTTGTATCGTCATAGGCCTTGGTGGGGGTGGTTCCTGTGTACTTAGCAGTTTCTCCCTGCTTGACCTTAACGGATTGGAGGGTCTTCCCGGCTTCGTCGCAGAAGGTCACGGTGTATTCGGGGGTTACGGCAAAGGCTTGCTTCAGCTTTCCGCAGAAATCATAGTCCTCGTAGTAGCCACCCGTGCCTGCATTGGCGGAGAAGTACATGACGCCGTTGTGAATATCGATGCTCTCGAACTCCAGGAAATAGCTGTAGGTAGAGGAGGTCACATAGATGCTCTCGGCGGCAATGGCAGTACGGGTAGTCTTGTTGCTGAGGTCTCCTGTCTCATAGCAGAAGATATAGTTATACCGTCTGGGGGTATTGGAGGGGCCCGCTGTCATGACATAGTAGAGCTTGCCACTGTCATAGGTCATGCCCTGTACATCATAGTCGTCATTATAATTATAGGTGCGTCCGCCTGTGGGTGTGGGGGCAGAGGTGTAATTGATGGTGAAAACATACTTGCAGTCGATCTTGCCGCTTGCCTTGTCGTGAGGGATGTCCATAGTATAGATGTACTTGCCGTTGGCACCCATGAGGGTAACAGCCTCGTCAGTCTGCTTGTAAACCGTCAGACCGGTAAAATTCATATCGTCGGTGCCGTACTCAATGACATCGTAATAGGCAGCCTTCTCGATGGTGTTGCCCGTGACCTTAAACTTCCAGATGCTGTGGGTAGCGAAGGAGCTGTGGGACTTGTGATACATGGTAGCCAGGTACAAATAGGTGACGCCATTATGGACTACGGCGCACATATCGTTGCCATGACCCAGAGCCAAGAAGTTGGTGAGGCTGGTGTCATAGGTAACCTTCATGAGGACGGTCTTGCCCGTTGCGATGTTGGTCTGGTAGAATCTTGCCAGGTTATCATTGCCGTTGGGCATCTTGAAGGTATAGATGTAGGTGCCGTCGGTGCACATACCCTGGGTGGCAACATAGTCATTGGGGATCTTGCTGATCTTGGTGAAGCCGGAATCACTGATAGACAGTGCCGAAGCAGCTCCGGGGAGCAGTCCCAGAAGCATGACGAGGGACAGCAGGAGGGATAGAAGTCGCTTGGTTGGTTTCATGGGGGATTCTCCTTTGTAATAGTATTTTGTGGTGGGGAGGGGAGTTGCGATCAATATATGGTGTTTGTGCCTACACTAAGTATAGCATTCGGTAAAAGTCTTGTCAATGAATAGATTAAAATAGTCAATTTGAACAGGATTTTGTCAATAATGAGAGAAATTAAAATGGAATTTTGTACGATTTAAATAAAAAGACAAAAAACATGAAAAATTTTTTGTCTTTTTTGAAAAAGGGTTTGAAATTTGGGTGCCGATGTAGTATAATCGATCTGTAAACTACACAGGAGGTGGCATAGTTTGGAGAACCAATACGCGATTGAAATGCTCAATATCACAAAGCGTTTCCCGGGCATTATCGCAAACGACAACATTACATTGCAGCTCAAAAAGGGCGAGATCCATGCCCTTCTTGGTGAGAACGGTGCCGGTAAGTCCACTCTGATGAGTGTTCTGTTCGGTCTGTACACACCGGAAGAGGGTGTTATCCGCAAGGATGGCCAGGATGTCGTCATCAAGGACCCCAATGATGCAAACCGCTTGGGCATCGGCATGGTCCATCAGCACTTTAAGCTGGTCGAGTGCTTCTCTGTCCTCGACAACATCATTCTGGGTGTTGAACCCAACAACCACGGCGTCCTGCAGAAGGAAGTCGCAAGAGTACGGCTCCTGGAGCTGTCCGAGCGTTACGGTCTGCATGTAGATCCTGACGCAATCATCGAGGATATCACCGTCGGTATGCAGCAGCGTACCGAGATTCTCAAGATGCTCTACCGCGAAAATGAGATCCTTATTTTCGACGAGCCCACTGCAGTTCTGACTCCCCAGGAGATCGACGAGCTCATGGCCATTATGAAGGGCCTTGCCGCTGAGGGCAAGTCCATCCTCTTCATCTCCCACAAGCTCAACGAGATCATGGAGGTTGCAGACCGTTGCTCCGTCCTGCGTAAGGGCAAGTATATCGGCACTGTAGATGTCAAGAACACCACCAAGGAAGAGCTGTCCCGTATGATGGTCGGCAGAGATGTTGAATTCGCCGTCCAGAAGGACCCCGCCAACCCCACCGAGGTCGTCCTCGATGTCAACGGCATGACCGTCGCATCCAAGACCACCAAGGGCAAGAAGGCTGTTGACAACGTTTCCTTCAAGGTTCGCCGCGGCGAGATCGTCTGTATCGCAGGCATCGACGGCAACGGTCAGACCGAGCTGGTTTACGGTATCAGCGGCTTGGAGCCTGTTGTATCCGGCAATGTCAGCCTCTGCGGTCAGGATATCACCAAGACTCCCATCCGTAAGCGTTCTCTCATGGGTATGAGCCATATTCCCGAGGACCGTCACAAGCACGGTCTGGTTCTGGACTACTCCCTGGAGGACAACATGATCCTGCAGACCTACTTTAAGCCCGAATTCACCAACAAGATGGGCTTCCTCAAGCGCGGCAACATCCGTCAGCATGCAGACCGTCTGATCGAGAAGTTCGACGTCCGTAGCGGCCAGGGTGCTATCACCAAGGCTCGTAGCATGTCCGGCGGCAACCAGCAGAAGGCTATCGTAGCCCGTGAGATCGACAAGGATCCCGAGCTGCTGATCGCTGTTCAGCCCACCCGTGGTCTGGACGTTGGCGCTATTGAGTACATCCACAAGCAGATCGTTAAGCACCGTGACGCAGGCAACGGCGTCCTCCTGGTCTCCCTGGAGCTGGAAGAGGTCATGAGTCTGTCCGACCGCATCCTGGTCATGTACGAGGGTGAGATCGTCGGTGAGCTTGATCCCAAGACCACCACGGTAGAAGAGCTGGGCCTGTACATGGCAGGCGCCAAGAGAACGGAGGTAGGCTAATATGAATAAGACTCCTCTCCTTAAGAAGAGCGGTGTGCAGACATTCCTGTCCTCTGTGCTGTGCATCGTATTCGGTCTGGTCATCGGCTATCTGGCACTGCTGGTAATTAACGCCGAGGGTGCCGGCGAGGCCATCATGGCTGTTATTAAGAACTTTATCAACCGCGGTACTCCCAAGGCCCGTATGAAGTACATGGGCGCTACCTTGGCTAAGACCGCACCCCTGCTCCTGTGCGCTCTGTCCGTCCTCTTTGCTTACAAGGTCGGTCTGTTTAACATCGGTGCCGCAGGTCAGTATTGTATCGGTGCTTGCTTCGCCATCTACGGCGCACTGGTATGGCACCTGCCCTGGTATGTCTGCGTGATCCTCGCTATCATTGCCGGCGCAGTCCTGGCTGCTGTCTGCGGTGTTCTGCGTTCCTACTGCAATGTTAACGTTGTTATCTCCGGCATTATGCTCAACTGGATCGCTCTGTACGTGACCAACTTGATGCTCCAGGCTTGTAAGGAGCCTACCGGCAAGGATACCTACCTCCTCAAGCATGAAGGACCCCAGGGCATCCTCCCCAACATGGGACTGGACAAGCTGTTTAACAACAACCAGTATGTTACCATTGCAATTCCCCTTGCTATTATCGTAGCAGTTGCAATCTGGATCATCCTGGACAAGACCAAGCTGGGCTATGAGCTCAAGGCTACCGGCAATAACCTCAATGCTGCCAAGTACTGCGGCATGAAGGAGAACCGCAACATCATCCTGACCATGGCTATCGCCGGTGCATTGGCAGGTCTGGGTGCTGCACTGTACTATCTGTCCGATATCGAGCAGTGGAATGTTAACGCTTCCTCTGTTCCCGCTATGGGCTTTAACGGCATTGCTGCTGCCTTCCTGGGCGGTCTGCATCCTCTGGGAGCAATCTTTGCATCCCTGTTTATCGAGCACATCACTCTGGGTGGTCAGTACGTTGACCTCAACTTCTATCCCACTCAGATCGCTGACTTCATTTCCTCTGTGATCATCTATCTGTGCGGCTTCGTACTCTTCTTCAAGCTGACCATGAACAAGATCGTTGACAACAGAGCAGAGAAGCTGGGCAAGAACAGCAACGCAAATAAGTAAGGAGGTACAATAGAATGTTAGCTTTGATTCAATATACGCTCCTTTACGCAGCGGTTCTTCTGCTGGTCGCTCTCGGCGGCTGCTTCTCCGAGCACTCCGGTGTGATCAACATCGGTCTGGAAGGTATCATGGTCATGGGCGCCCTGGGCGGTGCACTGGTCATGCGTTACCTGCCCTATGTCCATGCTGAGGCTACTGTTTTCGGACAGATCGGTATGTTCGGCAGCGTTCTGATCGCTGCAGTTGTCTTTGGCGCAATTTACTCCCTGCTCCTTGCAGTGGCTTGTATCAACCTTAAGGCAGACCAGACCATTGTCGGTACGGCAATGAACCTGCTGGGTACTGCACTTTCCACTGTTATCGTTAAGGCTCTGAATGTTGCAGCAAGCCCCGATGACAAGTCCTCCAAGATCATCTATGCTGACCAGAAGAAGGCATTCGTATCCAACGTTGCCGGCTTCGAGCTGCACTGGTTCATGATCGTTACCATCATCCTCCTGGGTGTATCCGTATTCCTGCTGTACAAGACCCGTTTCGGTCTCCGTCTGCGTGCTTGCGGTGAGCATCCCCAGGCTGCTGACTCTGTTGGTATCAGTGTTTACAAGATGCGTTACGCAGGCGTCCTCCTGTCCGGCGTCCTGGGTGGTCTGGGTGGCATCACCTACATTACCTGTGGCGTTTCCGAGTGGCAGTTCGAGAACGGTGTTGCAGGCTTCGGCTTCCTGGCACTGGCTGTTATGATCTTCGGTGCATGGGATCCCATGAGAATCGCAGGCTCCGCTCTGATCTTCGGCTTCTTCCGTGCACTGGGCAGAACCTACAACGGTATCCACTTCCTGGTGGATCTGCAGGATCGCTTCGAGATCGCAGGTAACGTTGCCAGCGCAATCTACAACATGCTCCCCTACATCGTATGTCTGATCGTTCTGTCTTTCACTTCCAAGAATTCCAGAGCGCCCAAGGCAGAGGGTATTCCCTACGACAAGGGACAGAGATAATCAATTTGCACCTGTTGTCCTATCCCCTTACGGGGGGATAGGACAATGACTATGGAGATATATATATATGCCTAATATTATCGTACTTGGTGTCGCAGGAGGAAGCGGCAGTGGCAAGACTACCTTGACCAAGAATCTGATTGATCGTTTCCGTGACGATATTACGGTCTTGAGTCATGATAACTACTACAGACCCTATGACGAGATCCCTATTGAGGAGCGTAAGAAGCTGAATTACGATCATCCCGATGCTTTCGATACGGAGATGCTCATTGAGCATCTGCGCCAGCTCCGAGAGGGCAAGACCATCCAGTGTCCCGTCTATGAGTATTCCACCTATTCCCGTTTAGAGGAGACGACTGCCATTACTCCTACCAAGGTCATCCTGGTAGAGGGTATTCTGATTTTTGAGAACAAAGAACTGTGCAGTTTGATGGATATCAAGATATTCGTAGATACGGATGCAGATGTCCGTCTGACTCGTCGGATCAAGCGTGATGTGGCTAAGCGTGGCAGAAGCATTGAGTCGGTTCTTAACCAGTATCTCGGCACGGTCAAGCCCATGCACGAGCAGTTCGTAGAACCCAGCAAGAAGAATGCGGACCTGGTTGTCTTAGAGGGTGGCAAGAATCTGGTTGCCCTGGAGATGATCATCGACCGCATCCAGCGCCATATTGACAATGATTAATACTACTTTCTGATAGAAATGTTTGATTTCTATCAGAAAGAGCACCGCTAAAGCGTTGCGATTTTGCAATTTTTGATATAGAAAATTGCAAAATCCCGTCTCATGCAGTTCTTGACGCACCTACGGTGCTATAAAA
>JAZRGR010000101.1:0-17815 GCA_045644345.1 Faecousia sp.
TGGTGGGATTCTTGGTCGCTTTGTATGTATAGCTGTGGGCTTCGGACTTGCTGTAGCCACAGGAGCAGGTCGCCTTATGGTTGGTGGTATCTACCTTGGCATAGGTATAGCTGTGGGCTGTAGCGGTATAGGTTGCGGTAATGGTGGTATCTGCTGTAATGTTGGTTAGAGCCTTGTCCCAACCCTTGAAGGTATAGTGGCTATTGGCATCGTAGACCTTCTTAGGCGTTGCACCGGTGTAGGATGGGGTGTTCCCCTTCTGAACCTCTTGGGTTGCTAAAACCGTACCGTCAGCATTTTTGAAAGTCACGGTATAAAGGGGCAAAGGTAACCCCTCCTTGGGTCCTATATAGATGTAGTCAACATAGAACTTCCCGGTCTTCCCCTCCTCGGATTTCAAGTTGCTGAACTGGGGGCGGATGGCATTGATTCGGTCGGCGGAGAGATAGTTTGCACTGTCCATGGGGAATGTTAAGACGAAATAGCCGGAATTAACACGGCCTTCCAGAGCAAAGTCAATATTGTCAAAAGAGTTTACCTCGCCGTCATTAAAGCCATAGTAGAGGGTAAATCGGCCTGTATTGTTGCTGACGGTGGAAACCACATTTTCAACCTTAATATTGACCTGGCAATAATCCTTGTCCCCCGGTGCATACTGCAAAGGTTTCATGTTGCTCTTGCCACTGTGGAGATAGTAATAGGTATCCGTGGTCGTTGCGGAGGGTGAGAACACAAGACTGCCGTTGGTAATGGTGGGTGCGTTGGTGCGACCGGAATTGTACCACCAGTTTTCAGCTTTATCGAAGTTGACTCCGCTGTAAGTTTTTGTACCATAACGTGCTTGATCCTCAAAGCTGTTTGTAAAGTTGAAATACAAATGGTCTTGAATGGGGATATCTTCCTTGCTTCCAATATAGACATAGTCCAATTCAATTGTACTGTTTGCATCGGCGCTGATGCCTCCGATGTAGACAACCAGCTTGGTGATACCATCCACTCTCATAGAGATGGGAACGGTTGCAGTTATGTACTGCCCGGAGCTGACTTGCGCTGCGGTGAGCGTATAGTCGGGCATATCAATCTTGTTTGAGCCGTTGTAGAGATCGAGGGTGATTACAGGTGTTTTCCCCGAAACGCTCTTTACATTTGTGAGCTTGAAGCGGATTTGATATACTTCCGCCTCGGAAAGATTGTAGTTTAGAGGCGTTCCAGTGTGTCCTGCAGGAACCTTGGTGGTCAGACCGACAGACGTGACCGCCTGCGTCGGCTTGTAGACAAGACTGCCGGTTGAATTGTTGACGGTACCTACACTCCAATGGGAGGTAGCAGAGCTGTCATAGTTCTGATAGTTATACACCGCGGTGTTGTACCTTGCCTGATCACTCTCGGTGCCGCTGAAGTCGAAGTAGAGATTTGACGGCGCATCGATCTTCTTACCCATGTAGATATAGTCGATCACAATTTTCGCGACAGAGCTGCTGTTCGCCGCTCCTGCGTCCACAAATCGAAGTGCAAGAGATTTTAGATACTCTGCGCTCTTCACGCTTGAGGAGACGGGAATACGGACGGTTTGATACTCTCCGTTTTTAATGGTCAGGGGGATTTTTGAAGAAGTGTCCCCGGTAATAGTGCCGGCATTTTCTACGAATGCCGTTAAGACAAGCTGGGGCGTTTTTCCACTCACCGCAGAGAGTCCCTCTGTTTTAAATCGAACCTCGACGATCTCGGATGTTGAGGGGTCAAAAGCAAGGGGATGCCGTTTGTCATTTGCCGAAAAACCGAAATAGCCACTGTAGGATGTAGTCCCAACATAGGCGTTGGCAGATTGGGTGTAGAAGGTCATGGTTCCGGCTTCGTTATCTATTTCGCAATTTGTGCCGGTGCCCGTGCCGGATGTTGCCCATGACGGGTTCGTTTGGGAATCAAAGGTATGCCCGCCGTAGGCACCCTCGTTATAGCGCTGTGTCCCCCCGTTCTCAAAGCCAAAGTACAAGGAATCCGTCTTCGGACCGATATAGATATAGTCTATGGTTGCCGTGCCGGAGCTAAGCTGTCGCAAGGATATCAAGATGCCCTTGATGTTGCTTGCAGTCACAAACTTCGTTCCTTTTAAGGATGCAGTTAGGGTAACATACTTCCCTTCTAAGCTTCCACCGTCTAAACAAGCCTCACTAACGGAAACCTTAATGGTTTCCTTCCACGGATTGGGAGAGGCTGTGGTATCCGAGGCCGCGCTCCATTTATCCGAGCCTTCCGGCAAATAGAAGAACTGAATGTTGGGGGCACTGCCGCCCGCCTTCACTGCGTTATCAAGCTTTAGGCGGATCTGGAAGATCTCCGCATTGGTCGGGTCGTAATTTAAGAAATTCGCTTTGGTTGCATCTGTTGTCCATGCAAAGTTTGCCACAGCGTTGGAGGGTTCGATATTGGTGGTGGTCTTTGCAGTGGTCAGGGGCAGAACCATTAACCCCTGGGAAATAGTAGCAGATGCGCCGTCAATGTTGGCGGTTGCCCACTTGGAGGCATCGGCGTAGTTGATATTGCCATAAGTCGCATTTTGATACTTGGCGGCAGTGTCGGTATTGAAGTCAAACATCAATGCCTCATTAGGGGAATCAATGGCAAACTCTGCAGTAAAGGTCTTTCCGTTACTGCCGGACAGATCCAGGGTAATATAGGTATACTCGCCTCCGGTAATGGTCATACCGCTGTCAGCCGTAAGGGGAGTCAGATCCCGGGCGATCTTAATTTTTGCCGTGGTCAGCTTCTTGGTGGGATCGGATGCGGTAACAATGAGCTTACCGTCCTTTTCTTGGGTCATGACCATAAGGGGCTTGTCTACACGAACCTTGCCACAGACACCGGCCTTCCAGAATACCATGGCGGTAATACCCAGAGTCTTTTCCTGTACCACGTGCTGTTCCGTAGTCGCACGGGCAACCACAATATCGGGATTTGCGGTGTAGGTTTCCGTTTCCTCCACGGACTTTTCCGGGAGCATCACATAGCTGTAAGAGCCGTCTACAGGCTTCTTTCCATGATTGATCCAGAGCTCAAAGAAGCTGTGTGTTGCCGTTGTTGCGGTTGTAGACAGATTGATTTTGTTAAAATCATCATTGGTGTCATCTCCGTCGTTGCTGGAGCTACGAAGGGTCTTGTTGACAGACACACTGCCCCCGCTGGGGAAATAGTAGCCACCGAAGTCCTCTAAATACACCCAAGTGGGATCGGTATAGGTCTTGGGAGAGGAGAACTTGTTGGTCTTTTCAAGGAGAGTTCCGTCAACATAGATATCCTCCGTGCCGTAGGTGGTCACACCGTTGGATTTCGTATTCTGAAACAGAAGACGGTTATCTACATAGGTGTTAACATTGGTATTACGGGTGGTGAAGTCAATGTCTGTTCCCACACAGACGATCTCATCATCGAACATGAAGTAGGATTTCTTGGCAGTAAGGTCGGAGGTAAGAACCTGCTTCTTCTGATGATTCTCTGCGTTGGGATCGTGGCCCTTTGCTTTAATGGCGGCGATCTCTGCTGTGGATTCTGCACTTGTCCAACTATAAGCTTCAAAATCCATGGCGGCAACGGCATATTGTCCTGCCAACTCCACACCGCCTACAAAGGTTCCGGCATCTACTCCATCCTTGTTCTTAGATATTGTCCAGGTTTCCTTATTGGTGCTGCTGTTGTAGCTGTAGGTGGTGCCGGGCAAATAAGCCTTGTGGTTATGCTGAGGCTTGCGAGTGGTGCTGTCCTCCTCTGTTGTGCCTGCGATGCGGTACATATTGGCAAATCTGTGATAGGTTTCGCCGTACTGGTCTGTGTTGACATCTGTCAGGCCGTTGTAGATATACACCGCGCCGTCTGCGCCGTAGAAGCCGTAGGCGTTCTGACCGTTGATGCTCTCAGGGATCGCCATACGGGTAGAGCTCATGGCAATGCCTACGGTATAATCCTCCCGGTGCTGGGTCACGCGGTCTGTCATGTAGCGGACATGCGCAAAGGGAGTGTCATCTTCGGGGATGTCCTCCTTGAGGCAAACATCCTTGAGCTTCTGTACAAGATCCACACGTCCCAATTTCTGGGCAAGGTAGGAGCAGACAGTTTCGTTGCGGGCGTCTGTTCCTTCCAGAACCATGGAACGGATAAACTGTTTTAGCTGTAAGGTACCCTCTGCGTCAAAGCTGTCTAAAAGGAGCAGAGCCGCCGTTAACGTCAGCCGTCCGTAGCTGATACCCTTTTCGGGAGATCTGCCGTTGACCATACTCATGCTGGCACTCTGATGGGTGACGGGTCGGAATGTTTTCAACATCCAATCCAGCATAGGCGTGGGGTCTTTCAACGCGAAAGCGGTTCCCCCCAAGGCAGAGTATGCCATGATCACACCGTTTACCAGAGTAGAAGCTCCGTACATACCCTCAATGGGCCAGTAGTCGTGGTAAATGAAGGAGCCATCTTCTTGATAACCGTTTTGGCGGCCTACATCATTTACAATGTATTGCAGTCGCTCCCTCGTCTCATCCATCATGGTTGCATCCTGCTTGACCGCAGCCAGCATGGCATAGATATTCAGACACTCGTGACCGCTGGTGCCCTCGGGGTCTGCAACAATATCGTCTACCGAGTTGGAAACATAATATTTGAGAAATTTCTCACAGGCGGCAATGATGGTATTTGCAATCGTTTTCTCTGTAGTCGTCTTATAGGGATACATGATCAGCAGTGTCTTTGTAACGGAATCGGGGATCTGGGATGCCCAATCATGCCAGTTGTGCATGGACGAGACATTGTCAGCATTGCGCCAGGTTGTAAAGGCATCCCAGTTGTAAAATTTCTTGCTTCCCTTGTCTAAGGCATAGAAGATCGCATCACGGAGCTCTTGGTTCTGATACAAGGTCTTTGTTGCCACCTTGCCGTTACTGTCAAGATAAGAGCAAGCGGCGGTATTTGTTCCGTAAGCCTCGGCTAAAGTCAGGATCTTATCAAACTGAGTCACCATTTTAGAGGTATGGATCTTTGATGGAATAATATCCGCAGTGCCAAAAATGCGGTTTGCATTACTGCGGTTAGACTCTAAATCCTGCCAGTTGTTCCAGCCTGTGTAGCCTATGCCTGCAGTGGTTACGCCGGAGGCATTCTTTTTGTTCACGATGGCCTGCACATCGGGATCTGTATAGTCCACACTGCTGTCACCGCAAAGTTCCCGCTTATAGTTGTTGATCAACGCAGTCCAATCCGATGTGGTGTAGCTTGCACCCTCTGCCCGAAGGGACAACACAGGAAAAAACTGTAAGAGCATTGCAATCAAAAGACAAAAAGATAGTGCTTTTTTCAGCATGATTCAGATTCCTCTCTATTGATTTTATGCTAAAAGTATATCATAAGCGAAAGAATTGTGTCAATATGCACAAGGGAAAACCGAGAGAATAATTTTCCTGTAAACCATTAGGGAAAACTGCAAGAGGCCGCCGAACATGTCATTGCCATGTCAATTTTGGTACTGAATCTCCGCAGGGCACTGTCTGCCCTTAAGCTGAGGGGAGTCGAACCCGACAGCCTCTCAGCAAATCTTTTGCGATCTTTTTAACTTAGTTCTCCTTGCCTTGCGACAGCAAGGCAAGGAGAACCCGTCAAAAATTTCATCAAAATCTTAAGCTGAGAGGTGCTTCGCAGTTTTCACGGAGATATTTTCTGTCAGAGCAAGGAAGAGTCCGATGGGAATACCCGTCGGTATTTCCGAGGACGATGACGATGCTATGGCTGAAAAGATCCTGTGAAAACCTATCGGGGTTCGACTCCCCTCAGCTTATGCTGCTCCTTTGCCGGTTCGCTAATCTACTCTGCCACCATGACGAGGCGAATGAAAAATACCTACTTATTCAGTAAACATTATTTTTTAGAGGGAAACGCTTGATTTTTCCTTCTGTTTGTAGTATTCTTATTAAAGTGGGTATTTATGCAAACTTTACCCAATGAATAGGATTCTGCTAAGAAGGAATTAAATTAAGGAGGAAGTATATGAGAAGACAATTTGGGATACGATGGATGGCCCGGCTGTTGCTTGTGTGTATGCTTGTAGGGCTCATACCTACGGGTGTATTTGCAATAGAGGGAGACAGTAGCTCCCTTGCAGAGGATGCACCGGAATACCGGCGGGCTGACACAGCCACGGAGCAGGCTCTGAAGAGTGCGATCAACAGCCTTGCCGCTCCCGTGTACACCCACAATGAGAAGGTGAATTTCTATGGCACCTCTCAGGATACCTTCCGGAAAGAGGCGGACGGCTCGTCCTACTTTTTTGTCAACCCCCATGCGGGGACAGAGGACTTGCTCGTTCTGCCGGAAAACGGCGCAAGCGGAAAGGGTCTGAAGACCGATGCCGACTTCTCCTACGGGAATATGGGCAAGACCCTTTTGGGAGTCACACCGGCTCAGGCGTGGACATTTGACCATAATAATGATACCGAGGTAAGCCATTTCCTCTGTAAAGGATATAATGGGAATACGCTTGCCGTTACCACTGTTACACTATCGGATTCCGGCAATCACGCGGTGGAGGTCGCTATGGTCGGCAGTGATGCCAATGCCATGGATTATGGGCTCTATTCCGCATCTACGGGACTGGTAGGCTTTGGTATCTTTATGTGGATCACCATTGATAATGTATCTACCAGATTTATGCTCTCCACTGTGAACGGTGAGGCTACCTTTGTCAATAACCACGGGGCAGCATGGTCCCAGGATGCCAAGGGTATGATGGATGCCTATGAGCTGGTTTCCATGGAGGAGCTGGCAGAGCTGAAGGCTGTCCTGACCCAAGCTGCACAGAAGATGAACGGCGCACAGTATGACGAAGAGCTGTATCACGAGTTCCTCAACTATGTGGATAACAGCATTGACATCTATAAGCAGAGCAACCGCTATATCGAGACCGATGACATGAACGATATCTACGAGGTACGGGACCTGCTGAGGGAGCGGACTGAAACCTTGCAGGAGTACCTTGATGCTCTGGAGATCTCTGCCCTTTCTACCCAGGAACTGGTTGCTACTCTGAAAACAGATGTGGCAGGGGTCGCGGCCTCTACGGCAGGGGTGTATAACAATCAGCTCAATATGGCAAGTCTGGATTTGGCTACCCTCCGTGGTTCCTTCTTCATCGCTACCAAGTATAACGGATGGAAAATCATGGACGGCGACAGTACCGTAGGCCGTGTATCCGGAGGTCGACCTGCCGCTAATCTTAAAAACGAGAGTCCCTATGTATGGATCGAGTCCATGGCGGACGGAAGCCCTCTGAATGAGGCTAAGGCTTGGAATGTATTTTCCTACGGTCAGTCTATTCAAGGCGACGGAATATCCATGGTCTTTAGTATGTATAGGAACACAGTGTTCTCTGCTGCAAAGAATAGTGACTCCATTGTTGTAGATAATGTCTCATTCACATCCGGCACTCTGTCTAAAGCGGACGATTATACACTTCAGGTTTATCCTGCTACGGAGGATCCCAACTGGGGTGTCAAGATCTATGATACGGTTGACGGAGTCAAATATTTTCTGTGCCTCATCAATCACTCGGATCCCGCCTATGTCAGGTATATGTGGATCGCCGAGTCTGAGATAAGCAACTATGACAAGACACAATATATTTTCTATCTCTTCAGCCACTGGAACACAAATAAGCTGAAAACAGCCATTACGGATGCCGGAGCCCTTTTAGATGGGGACACAACCGGGTATTCCAAGGCTATTTACGATCGCTTCCTCCGTAGCCTGAACAGCGCAGTTACCCTTTACAATACTTATAATAAGAACGAAGAGCGCCGTACGGTATCCTATGAGGAATTTGTACAGGACAAGTTAGACCGTATGACCAACGAGCTCTACGGCTATATTACCTTGCTGACATCGGAAGAAAAGTACATTGATATCCCTGTGGAGATCATAGACTTCCGTGCAGACGGATTGCTTATAGAAAATGTGTCACCCTTTGACCTCCTGCGTGATGGTTTGAAAGATCCCACTACGGGAGAACTTTCCCCTGTGCTCCCGGGTAATTTGGGAATTCCCGGCGTTGATGGCACCGGAAACTACCGAGAGGGCTTGACCTACGGTATACTGGTCAATGATAACTTCGTTTACCGCGAGGAAGTCATAGACTATGTAGCCCAAGGAATTTTGCTGGAAGGCAGTATGAAGGAACCTCGATGGAAGGCGGCTCTTGGCTCCACCCAAGTCATAGAGACTCGCGTCGAGGAACTTCTTACCTCGCAGAACAAGGGCTCCATGGCAGACACTGTCCAAAAGCTTCACGGATCCATCGGAGCCAATGATCAGGGGCTTCCCACTTGGGCTGGGGGTACCCTCTATTGGTCCCAGGTGAAGACAGCCTATGACCTTGCCTACTATGTCCTGTCTAACCTGTGGAGCGAGGTAGAGACAGGGGATGTGACCATTGACGGTCAGGTATATACCAACCGCATGGAGGACGGCTATTACTATAATATGACCGTTCCCGAACGGAGCACCCTGCGTATGTATATGGACGAAAATGGGGAGTACGCTCTGGATGCGGCTTACCCTGTGGGCTATGCCGGCAGTTATATCATGAATGCAGAGGGGGCAGAGGAGGACTTAGACTGGGTCACCACCACTTCTACCACCGACGGCCCCGACGGACAGAAGACACAGGGCACGACAGACGATCCCCTGTTTGCACCTATTGACGGTCTGGGCTTTGAAAAGGACGGGGTGATCCCCGGAAATGCGGATACGGACAGAGGCTCTATTTCCAATGTAGTTTTCTATAGCAAGCCTTCCTTTGACAGCAACTATCACTATACCATGCACGCTTACGCCAGCTTCGTGTATTACGAAGACCAGAATCAGGTCTTTACCTTCCGTGGAGATGACGACGTTCACTTCTACATTAACGGAAAGATGGCTATGGATCTGGGCGGTGCCCATACTCCCGTTGGGGAAGAATTGGAGCTCAGGGAGCATGCCGAAGAGCTGGGCTTAGTAGACGGCAATACATACCGCTTTGATATGTTCTATGCAGAGCGTGCGGCCACCGGCTCCAACCTCCTGTTCTCTACCAATATTAAGATCAACGACACAGACACCCGAACAGAGAAAATGCAGTACGCCAACACCTTTGGCGGCACCGATCAGATCGGTGAAGATGGCAGAGGCTCCCTCCTTGGGGACAATGCCATGATGAACATCGGTGATAAGGTAGATTACAGCTTCGATATCATCAATACCCGAAAGGTTCCTGTGTTTGACATTAGCTTCCGTGATGAGAGCTTAGGGATTTCTATTTCTTCCGAAGCCATTACCCTCCCCGATACCATGAGTATCACAGATCTGCGGGTCTATTACGAGCCCGTAGATGCCGAAGGGAACAGCAGTGACGATCTGCCGGTAGCTGTAACGGTTGCGGATATAGAGAGATTGATCCAAGCTGCCATTGCATCCCAGAACGGCGGGGATGATCCCTCCAAAATCACCTTAGACAAAAATTATGTGGTAAGCATTGCTACCGCAAAAGAACTGCAGGACCTGCTCTCCCTCGGAATCCCTGCCTATTGCCGCATCAGTGTTTACGGTTTCCGCCGTACCATGGAAGAGGGAGATAGACCCTATATGAACACGCTGGAATCCCTCTGCCATTACAGACAGTCTGCAGATCCGGAAACCGCTGCCCTCAAGGGAGATGTGTTCCCCATCAGTGCCACTGTGAGCCGCTTGCTCCAAGTTCCTGACGTAAATGTGGTTCTTCCCACAGCAGATGTAGAGGAAATCGTCATTGACTACGGAAAGGCTGTACATATTCCCATGGATGAGCTGGCCGCCCATGTCTACGGCAACGCCAAGGCAGTGGTTGGGGAATTTGCGGGACTGACTGCTCAGGGCAAGCGCAACGGCGAGCTCCTAAAGAACGCCCCCGGAGATCTGAATAGCAATAGCCTTGCTACAGAGGAAGGCTTATTCACTGTGAAAAACGGAGATCTGGTCTATGAACCCCGGACCATCCTGACAGATGTGGACAAGGTATACGCCGCTTACAACCTCAGCGGATGCTACGGCATGGACGCAAGCGGAACAAGCAGTGTTCAGTACCGCTATATTCTGGTAGAGATCCGCATCACCCCTGCAACCATGATGTACTACGAGGCAGAGGACTTTACATCTGATGTGAATACGGTAAAGCAGACCACAGACGATACCGCAACCAACCGAGAGGAATGGGGCACGGTTTCCGACGGAACGGCTCTGCTTGACATCAATCCCGACGATCTGCCGGAGGGTGCATTCTTTGTAGACTTTGACGGAAGGGGCTATCATGACCGCTATAAGAAGGATGAGCTGTACGGAGACTGTGATTTTGACGATATGAATTACTGGGCCTCTTTGGGAAGCGCAACGGACGGTAGCGAAGTTTCCACAAAGCTCACAGTAGACAAGGATCAGGGAGAGCTGAGCTTCAAGGTGTCCCCCACCGCAGATACAACCGGCAACTATGGCCCCTGCGTCGGTACTACCCGTGGCTCAAACATCTATCCCCACGGAGGACTGAGCTCCGTACACAGCTATTACCCCCTGAACTACCGTCCCCAAAAGACCACTTATATCCAGATGAGATTCAAGGCGGAAAATTGCGAATGGGCGGGAGATTTCCAATGGATCGACTTCCTGTACAATTACAACAAAAACGGTGAAAGCATCTATAGTGAGACAGCAAAAGCATATATCGGACTATCTTACGCCGTAAAGGAAGACGGTGTTTATCAGACAGTCTGTTGTGAAATCCCTGAGGATCATGCCTTCTATACCGCCGATTGGATCGAATCCTTCGCTTTCCGTTTCAAGGGACTGAAGGGAACAGGTAGCGCAAACGGCACCATTACCATTGACTATATTTATGTCGGAACGAAGCCGGAAAAACAGCAGGACTTTAGCCGTGTTGAGGATACGGTCTATGATATGGTTATGGATCGGGAGAGCATCCCCTCCGACGCTTTCTATGTAGACTTTGACGGTGAGGGCTACGGCGCTCGTTATAAGAACGGCCGGCAGTACGGCGGCTATAACTTTGACGAGGAAAGTGCCTGGTATTCCCACCATGTCTATGATACAAGCTACAACACCCACACCCTGAATGAAAAAGCAGGTACCATGGAGCTGAGTAATCTGACATCGACAGATGAAAAGGGAAATCCCTTAGGCGCATGGATCCAGACTATCATTCCGGGGAAAGCCTTGGGCACCACGCCCCTCCGACTCAATGCAGGACAGGAGCATATTGCCCAGATCCGTTTCCGTGTGGAGAACTGTGTCAGCTATAATAATGATGGCAATATTTCTCTGTTCTTCTCCAGCACCTCTGACAGTGAGAACAGCGACAAGAATGTGGCCTTGGACAGCAGACGGGCCAGATTCGCCCTGTCCCATGCAGATGTTACGAAGGGGGACTATATTACTGCTCGATTCTCCCTTGACAACAGCTACTATGCCAATTCCGACACCATAGATATTATCCGCCTGTACATTGCAGGCTACAAGGATAACCCCACCGACAACAAGACCGGCAAGATCATCATTGACTATATCTATGTAGGACCCAAGGTAGGCTTGCCGGAGGACTTAGAACAGCACTCCCGTATAGACAGTCGGGAAGAATATCTCTTCTTCGATTTCACCGACACCGCCGCAGACAGACTGCGCTACGAGAGTCCCCAGTATAACGGCTTTAACTTTGACTTAGTGGATAACTGGGAAGGCAGAACCACCGGTTGGAAGGACGGCACAGAGTTTGCTGCAGACGGAACCATGACCGTACGGGCAGGTACAGAAAAGTATAGCTCCATTTATATAGACACCTGTGTGGCCAATGGGGATGATACCCGACTGCTCAACTATAATGCGGCCAATGCAGAGGTATTCCAGATCCGTTTCCGCGCATCCAATCTGATAGACAGCGACGGTAATGTCGGTGCGCAGATTCAGTTCTACGCAGATTCTTCCACAGAATTTAAGGGATCTGCAAACGGGGTAGGCGCAGACGGAACATTCGATGTCAAATACCTGACCAATGGGGAATATTATACCGTAACAGGCAAAATTACCCAAGCTCAGCGTGATCTGGGTACCATCAAGAGGATCATTGTATGGATCGGAAATTTGGATAATACCGTCAATCCCGCAGGCACTGTGACCTTTGACCATGTCTATGTCGGTCCTCAGGACATTCTGGATAATATTAACCGTGAGCTGGCTGAAAAGGAGGCCAAGGAAAACACCTCCGACTATCTGTTCTTTACCTTTAACAACACAGATACAGACAAGCTCCGTTACGAGAGTCCCCAGTATAACAGCATTAACTTTGACTCCGCTGCCAACTGGGAGGGCAGAACCACCAGCTATAAGGACGGTACCGAGACGGTATCAAATGGCGCCATTACCGTAAAGGCAGGTCAAACAGGCTACAGCTCTATTTATATCGATTCTGCCGTAAAGAACAATGATTCTACAAGAGCTCTGAACTATGACCCCTCTAACGCAGAGGTGTTCCAGATCCGATTTAAGGCATCTAATTTGGATAAGGGCACAGGCAGTTTCGGCGCGGAGGTTCAGTTCTATTGGGACTTCGGCACCTCCTATAAGAGATCCGAAAAGGCAAAATTCGATGCCAAGTATCTGACCAACGGAGAATATATTACCGTAACAGGTAAAATTACCGATGAGCAGCGGGCTCTGGGAATTGTCCCACGAATCATTGTTTGGATCGGCGATTTCGGCACGAGCACCGATACCACAGGCGCCGTTACCTTCGACCATGTATATGTTGGGCCCAGGGACAAGCTGGAGGAGATCAACAAGCTCCTGGCAGAGGAAGAAGAGGCCAAGAATTCAGAATATCTCTTCTTTGACTTTAACAACACGGGAGAAGATCAGCTCCGCTACACGGCTCCCCAATATAACGGCTTTAACTTCGATTTAGTTGCTAACTGGGAGGGAAGAACTTCCGGCTGGAAAGACGGCACAGAGTCTATTACAAACGGCGGTCTGACTGTCAGAGCCGGGGGAACGAATAGCTATTCCAGTATTTATGCCGACACCTGTGTTGCCAATGGCAATAATACCCGACTGCTTAACTATAACGCAGCCAATGCAGAGGTGTTCCAGATCCGTTTCAAGGCATCGAATCTGAAGGGTACCACAGGAAACTTCGGTGCAGAGGTTCAGCTATACGCAGATTCTTCCGAAAGCTATAAGAGATCCGAAAAGGCAAAATTCGATGTCAAGTACCTGTCTAACGGGGAATACATCACCGTATCGGGTAGAATCACCGATGAACAGCGGAAGCTGGGAACGGTCAAAAGAATCATAGTATGGATCGGCGATATGGACAGCCAAAGCGGTACCGCCGGAACGGTTACCTTTGACCATGTATACATTGGACCTGCAGATCGGTTGGAGGAAATCAACAGAAAACTGGCGGGTACGGCAGAAGGGGAGCCCAGCGACCACCTCTTCTTCGGCTTTGATAATACCCAAATGGATACTCTGCGGTATTCCAGCCCCACCTACGGCGTGATAAACCATGATTCTACAGCCAACTGGTACGCGGAGGGCAACGGAGTTGAAACCATTGAGAACGGCACTGTGACCTTTACCGATACCGTTGTGAACGGATATACTTACCTGTCAATGGGGGATAAAAAGCTCCACTATGTGATTGGGGAGGAAGACTATTGCCAAATCCGTTTCAAGATCTCAAACGATGCGCAAGATACCACTCCCAATGACGGACAGGTTTCCATTGCTCTTATGTTCACCACGGAAAAGAAAACAGAGGTGGAAGGGGCAAGCGCGGGATACACCTACTTTAAGTTAGACGATTACAAGGGCAAGGGCTTTGTCACCCTGACCTTCCCCTTAGGGAACAACGACCCTGCCTACGCTCCCGGAGAGATCCTCACCTTTATACGTCCCCAGTTCGGAACAGGCTTAGACGGAGGAAGCTATACCATTGACTATATCTATGTCGGACCTCTGGTTGATGCAAATCCTGCACAGAGGAGCCTGTTCTTCGACTTTGACAACACAGGCGATGACCGAAATCGATACAACACCGACGCTTATGGGTTTATCAATTATGATGAAACCGGAAATTGGACGGTAAATCCGGACAGAGATAAGAGTGTTACGGTAGATTCTGATGCAAGCTTCCTTGTGGTTGATCCCGATGAAAATAACGAAAATAGCTTTAAGGAATTTAGCTATTTCAACACGGGCAGTTCTAACACATATAGCTGGGCTTACGCAGATTGTCCTCTTGATTTCCATCCCTCTGCGGCAACTGTTGCCCAAGTTCGTTTCAAAATCACCGGCATCTGTATGGAGCCGGGAGCAGTGAGTGAAGCAGTTGATCCGTTTACAAAGAGAACGAAAACAGAACCCTATGTCCAGTTGAGATACTTCTATGACCATAACCCCTTAACGGACAATCCCATTGCAGGAACCGGGTTTGCTTCGGCGGAGGCTCTGAATCAAGGAGAATTTGTAACAGTTACCTTTGCTCTTGACGATGCTTTCCGCAACTGCAATATCGTCAGCGCCATTCGTCCTTCCTTCCATAGGATGGGTGGGAATATCATTGTGGACTATATCTATGTGGGTCCCGGAGAGCTCGCGCCGGATCCTGTGTATGGCTATGATTCTTCTTATGAAAACGACAGTCTGCTGTCTGACGGCAACAGCCTCTTTGTAGAGGGTAACGGCATTCAGAACGCAAGCGGCACTGCTAAGGAATACACGGAAGCAAGCTTCAGCTTCAAGGGTACCGGCTTTGACATTATCAGCCGTACCGGAAAGATGCAGGCCACCATCCGTGTAGAGGTCAAGGACAATGCTACCGGCAAGGCAGTAAAAGCTCTGACGGTAAACAACAAGGGTGAGTTGGAGCTGTATCAGATCCCTGTGGTATCAGTCCAGGGTCTGCCCCACGGAGAATACACCGTGACATTGTGGGTCAACAAGGCAGTCAATTCGATTTACGACTTCCTCAGCCGTGGGGGAGAGTTCTACTTGGACGGGATTCGGATCTATGATACCGTCTGTGTAGATGGGGATAAGCTGACAGACACCCAGCAGGCCGCTCTCAATGCATATGAGACAGACAAAGAAGCCTACAATTACATTAAGGAGGTTCGCAATATCCTCCTGTCTGCAGACGAGTTCTATGCTCTGACGGATACGGTACAGGGTGCGGTATTTGTGGATGTGAACTCTCCCACCGTGAACCCTTATCCCACCGAGGAACAGGGAACGGAGGGTGAACCGGAGGTGACACAGCCTACCACGCCCCCCTATATCAGCACCGAGGGCTACAATGCCATGACTGTCCTCACCTATAACAAGCTGGGCCCCAAGAACGAGGTTTACTTAGCACCGGATCAGGCCATTGCCTTTATGCTGCAGATCGATACTGCACGGAAGCCTGTGAGCATCGACATTGGCGCCAAGACCATTCAGGGAGACCCTGTAACCCTTGCAGCGGGCTTCGTGTCTACAAAGAAAACGGACGCACCGGAAACCCTGACAGCGGTCCTGAAAGAAATCAGTACCTCTACAGCTCAGTACTATGCACTGGATGAAACTAAGGTTTCTGCAGGGGATACGGTCTATCTGGTTCTGTACAATGCGACGAAAAAAACAGCAGGGCTGGGAGAGACTGACAAGGTCCTTTCCATTACGGATATCAAGATCGCCTATGACGGCCATCCGGACACCCCCCTGCCGGAAGATCAGATCACAGACAAGGAAGTATTCCCCACTGCCCCCAGCGAGTCTACAGATGGCGATGACAGCACCGACACAGGTAGCGACTCTACCGGCGGTAACGGTTCCGGTAGCGGCAGTGGCTCCAACAGTGGCGGAGCATCCGGCGCGGGCATTAAGATGCTCATAGGCGGGGATGCCGTCAGTGCAGTCAGGAGCTTCATGGTGGCCATCCACGAAACACCTGTTGCAGAGCCGGAGGAGCCTGAGACTCCTGCCCTACAGGGGGATATGCGGATCTACCACAGCCTGAATTTGGCAAGTGATATTTCTGTGAACTTCTTGGTGCCCAAGGCAGACCTTGCAGGCTTTGATCTCAGCACCGTCTATATGGAATGCCGCAAGGAAACCTTTGACGGAAACAAGAGAGCAGGCTATACTACAGTGCGCTTAGAGCCTGTAGAAAAGGGCGAGTATTATTACTTCACCCTGACAGGTCTGACAGCGGTCAATATGAACGATCGGATCTACACCACCCTCTATGGCGTAAAGGATGGGCAGGAATATTATTCTGCAACAGACGACTACAGCATTACGGACTACGCCTATGCCCAGCTCGGCAAGGCAGGTATACCGGAAAGCCTGAAGATACTCTGCGCAGACCTGCTCCGTTATGGTGCAAAGGCACAGATCTTTAAGTCCTACCGCACAGACCGTCTTGCAGATGCTGATCTGACAGAGGAACAGAGAGCATATCTGTCCGACATCAATACGGTGACCTTTGGCAATACCAATAAGATGATGGAGGATTTGGACAACGCCCCCATTGTATGGGTAGGCAAGGCTCTGAATCTGGAATCCAAGGTAGCTGTCAAGTTCATATTTGCACCTGCAAGCTATAGTGGCGATGTTGGTGGCCTGACTCTGCATATCTCTTATGAGGATGCACAGGGCAATGCCAAGACCCTGACCTTAGGAGATCCGGAGCTGTATAACGAGGAGAAGGGCTATTATGCCTTCACCTTGGATACCCTCTTAGCCGCAGAGCTGCGGACAGTGATCTCTGCCCGGATCTACAGTGGGAACACCCCTGTATCTGCAACTCTGCAGTACAGCCCCGACACCTACGGCAATAACAAGACAGGCACACTCTTAGACCTGTGCAAAGCCCTCTTTGCCTACTCCGACAGCGCCAAAGCCTACTTTGCAAATTAAATACGCAACCTAAACCCCAAGCCCCTGTTGAGGAAGCCCAAAACGCTTCCCCAACAGGGGCTTTTCTAATATCCAAATTCCCGTTTAGCACGCAGTTTACATCTTGCACCCGTAGGGGCAATGCTGCGTCATCGCCCGGTGTACTCTGATGTGAGACATATAAATCTTAGTTCAATAATTAACTCCCCATTTGGAATCCAGATGGGGAGTAATACTGAGATGCTGTCGTTTTCAGGAACCTAGAAAAACCTGTCCGACAGTAAAAATTGGGCCATGGTAACATACGGTTTCGGCACCATCCTGTTCAGGACCTGTGAGATCGAGCTGACAGTTATAATAATTGAAAAACTCTCCGGTCGTATTGGGGCCTAAACCAGTTCCGTTTGCATCCGCTGTACATGAATAGGAATAATGATTTAACTTCAAATTACAGTCCCCGGCCAAAGCCCCTGCCAGTTGATATGACTCGTATGCAAGAAGCGGTTTGATGTATTCTTTCTTCAATGGGCTTTCCTCTCCTTATCAAATAATTGCCGTCTGCAGCAATAGTTACTAGCTTATTTCGAGCAATAAGCCATCCATAATCAATGATTACACTAAATGACGCCCTCCTGTGGAGGCGGCTTGACCGCCTCCACGATTCGGAACTTATTGAAAGTAGGATTTTGCACTGTCGGAGTATGCGAAGAGTGCTTTACACAGGTCTCCCAGTGTACCGCTCTTGCCGTCTCCGTAGGTATCGGCAGAACACTGCAGAGTCCCGGAAACTACGGTATCACCGGACAGGATCTGCACTGTCAGCACGGAG